>NZ_JBDFXP010000071.1:0-15656 GCF_040911965.1 Phocaeicola sp. RTP21359st1_B8_RTP21360_211022 | reverse complement strand
AATCTGTTTGAGTATCTCACGGATGTCATAAACAGAACTGCCGAATGGCAACCGAATACACCACTGGAAAAATACAGACAACTGCTTCCTGACAGATGGGAAAAGGCTAATGACTAAAAAGGGATCATTAGACTTTTTACTTTTAATATACTATATAGAATCGCGGAGACGCTTACAGGAATATGAAGTTATTATGAAGAAATCGTAGAAGGATTCTTCATAATAACTTGCTTATAATCAGAAAGTAATGCACTGATGATGGATTTGAAGGAAATAATTTCGGTATTGTATCCTCTATACCGGGGGCTGTCCTCTTTTATAAAGATGGAAATAGAGTCTACTTGAACGGGCTGGCAGGAAAAAGGTTCCCCATCAGACTGTGGTCGGATAATAGAATGGCTACAGTACCCTCCATGCCGCTTTTCATCTTGAAGTAATCCACAGCGTTGTCCAACTTTAAATCTATCCGGAAGTAGTTTTTCCCCTCTTTTTTCAATACCTCTTTATATACTGTTTTCACTTTTCCGTTCAGATGACTATCCGTTCCGGTAGTGTATCCCTCCATTTCTATACTGGCGGGCATTCCTTCTTTTATCCTCGCTATTTCAGTATATGGGATGAAAGCTGTTATCTCTATTTCAGAATGGCTGTTTATGGCAACTTCCACTTTGCCTTTTACATTTTCAGGAAAAGGAATGAAGCAAGCTGCCACTGCCAGTCCTGTTATCAATAAAGCAATAAGAGTGATTCCACTACGTATAAGCAGAGGTGGTATGCGTCCGATGATGTTTCTCACTTTCTCGCTCCGAAGTTCTATTTGTTCATAATTTTTATCCATAATCGTTAGCTCCCTAGTTCCAATTGATTCTTAACTAAATGGTAATATGCACCTTGGCGGTCAATTAATTCCGTATGGGTTCCTGTTTCTATTATCTTGCCTCTTTCTATCACGATGAGTTGGTCGGCGTTCTTTACCGTACTGAGCCGGTGCGCGACGATAACTACCGTTTTCCCTTTATAAAATTCCATCAGGTTCTCTACAATAGCCCGTTCGTTATTGGCATCCAGTGCATTGGTCGCCTCGTCCAGAAATATATAATCAGGATTCTTGTATACGGCACGCGCTATCAGGATTCTTTGTTTCTGTCCCTGGCTCAGTCCGATACCATCCTGCCCTATCAGTGTGTTATATTTTAATGGCAAAGTCTGGATGTAGTTGTCGATGCAAGCAATGCGTGCGGCTTGAAGCAGACGTTCTTTGTCAATCTCGCCGTCATCTACCGCAATGTTGCGGGCGATGCTTTCCGAGAAGATGACTCCGTCCTGCATGACTACTCCGCAATGTTTACGCCACCATTTCAGGTTATATTTCTGCAAGTCTGTACTGCCGATGGTTATTTCTCCTGCCAACAGGGGGTAATAGCCTAACAAGAGTTTGATCATTGTTGTCTTTCCGCTTCCGCTGGTCCCCACTATGGCGGTTACCTTTCCTTCGGGGATGGTTATGTTGATTCCGTCCAATGTTTTGTTCGGATTGTGTGGGTCGTATTTAAAATCGGCGTTTTTGAAAGAGAGGCTTTTGTCCCGGTCGTGGAATGCGTTTAGTGCTTCCTTGTTGTTTTCCTCGTTCTCCATTTCGTGAATTTCATTGATGCGTTCCAGACTTATTTTCACATCTTGCAATGAGTAGAGGAAGTTCATCAGTTGCTCCACCGGTGCATTGAGTTGTCCGATGATGTATTGCACTGCCAGCATCATTCCCAAGGTCATTTGTCCGTGAATGACGGCTGTTGCTGCCAGCACGGTGATGATGATGTTTTTTACTTCATTGATGAAGATGCTTCCCGCTTCCTGAGTCTGCTGTAATTTCAATGATTTCATGTTGACCTGGAACAGGTCTGCTTGTACATCCTCCCATTCCCAACGGCGCCGTTGTTCGCAGTTTTGCAGTTTTATTTCTTGCATGGAGGTGATGAACTGATAGGTTTTGTTATTGTTCATAGCCTGTTTCTCGAACAGTTCATAATCCAGTAATTTCCTTTTTTTCAAAAATATAGCGATCCATATACCATACAGTATGCTTCCTGTGAGAAAGATCAGGAATATAAAAATGTTGTAGCCGAGCAATACACAGCCAAACACGATGAAACTGAGCAGGGAAAAGGTGACGTTCAGCATTTGTGTGGTAAGGAATTTCTCTACCCGGTTATGGTCGTTCATTCGTTGCATCAGGTCGCCCATCAGTTTGGTGTCGAAGAAAGACATGGGAAGTTTCAGCAGTTTGATGAAGAAGTCGGATACCAGGGAGATATTGATGCGCATGCTGATATGGAGCAATATCCATCGGCGGATAAAATCCACACTGGTGCGGCTTATGGTCAGTATGAGTTGTCCCAGCAGGATCAGGTAAATGATTCCCAAGTTCTGATGGGTAATACCTATATCTACGATGGCTTGTGTAAGAAAAGGGAAAATAAGTTGTAGCACACAGCCCACTAAAGCTCCTAATATGATTTGTCCGAAATATCGGCGATATTGCTTTATGTAGCCAAACAAGAAGTTGAAGGAGCGCTTTCTGTTCGTTGTTTCTCCCGAAAGTTCATGGAAAGCGGGTGTGGGCTGGATAAACATGGCTATTCCTTTTTCTTCCCCTTTAGACTGTGTGCTGATCCAGTGGTTTTTGAATTCCTTTTCGGTATAGGTCACAAGCCCCTTTCCCGGATCGGCAATATAGAATTTCTTGTTATTCTTTATTTTGTAGAGGATGACAAAATGGTTCTGGCTCCAATGCAGAATGCAGGGCAGGGGGGCTTGGGGCAGTTGCTCCATGGTTACCCGTCCGCAAATGGTATGCAGCCCCAGCTTGTTTGCCGCTTCGCTGATGCCCAGCATGGATACGCCTTCGGTGGTGGCAAAACAGTAACGGGAAAGAGATTCCAAGGAATACTCTTTTCCGTAGTATTTGCATATCATTTGCAGGCAGGTGATGCCGCACTGCATGCTGTCGTGCTGCTTGTAAAAAGGAAACATGATGATTAAGTTATATCTGTTTCTTTATAAATCCGTCGAATATGGTCGCGTATGATATCAGGCTTGTCTTTCTCTTTAATATAGATGCATTTTTCTTCATTTATCATCTTTAGACGTTTTTGGGTACAAATCATGCATATGGGTAAAATATTGCATTCCAAACACGGCTTAAGCGCATACTTAGCTTTCATTCTTTTTTCATATAACGAGTTGTAGGTGATAACCCCATTAGAATTAAGTATGCCTTCTTTCTTTTCCGGTAGAAAATCATTTGCAGTACATTTATAAATGTCACCATTATAGTTGATGACAATGCAATTCTCTTTATCAGCATAGCATTGAAATATTCCCTTATATTCAGTTGGTTTTGTAAGTCCTTTATTTCTGAGGTATAATAACATTTCCTTTTCTTTATTGTCCAGCTCTGATGAATCCTCCTCTTGCCATATTCTTTGTAATGAGAATACTAAATTCTCTTTTGAATCTATATTTGATAAATCATCTATAGCTTTTTTGAAAGATAATATATTCTTGTCTGTATAGTTACATCTAATAGTAAAAGCAAATCCTTTGCTTGCTGCATATTTTACATTTTGTAGAACTGTATCATAAGTTCCGGTTCCATTGGGATGCTTTTTAATTGAATCGTGAAAGTCCCTATCTCCATCAAAAGGCACTTGGAAATGATATTCTAACTTTGTATTAGCTAAGAGTTCGGTTACATTGGGAGTGAGTAATACAGCATTAGTGGTGAAGCTACATTTTAATTTTACTTTATGAGTTATACAAAGTTCTTTTGTGTATAAAATAAGAGGAAGAACTTGTTTCCTAAAATGCATTAAAGGTTCTCCACCGAAGAAAGATAAACTGAGTGATTTTAAACTCTTATCCTCTATTTCCTTTTTTATGAACGTTTTTATGGCTAAGTCTACATCATTGTGAATAGTGCTACCTTCTCTATGTTTTTCATAGCAGTACCAACATCTTAAATTGCAATCCAATGTTGGATTAATAATGATCCGTAACGAATCATTCGAAGTATCAGTCGCTTTTTGATGTTCTATGAATTGTTTTGCTTCATCAGTTTCGTCCGATACAATGAACTTTTGCGCATCCAGATAATTATATAATTCAGAATGTATTTGCTTAAGCCCATCCATATTATTTTTGTACTCGTTTAATAATGAGTTGATGCCTCCTACGCAAGCCATCAACTCATTAGTTAAACTATTATACAATAAATAATCAGAACCATTTCTAATTATAAAATTATATAAGCTCCATTTCATGATAATGTATTGTTTTGTTATTACTTGTACAAGTATTGTAAATTTAGTCTTAATGGAACTAAATTTTCATCACTATGAATTGCATTTACATGAAAATTTGCAATTGACATTAGCATCTCCGTCTTCATCACTACCTGCATCCCCACTGTTTCCATGACAGTTTTTATTAATGTCTCCGCTCATTTGAACAGACGGTTTTGTGGCTACTTTTTTAAATCCTCCTTTTAATTGATCTGCTTCATTCTTTGAGAGTTTAGGTATTTCACTTGATAGGTTTAAAAAATGTTTTTCTTTCATGATAGTAACGTATTAAATGCTTTCTACTCACTTAAAGGCTTTTCGACTACTCCTTATTATTATTTGCGCAAATAACTATCGCTTGTTGTCTGTATGCTTTTCGCACGTTTTACTTTTACTTTCTTGCCAAAGTCAAACTTATATATAAGGTTTAAGCACGCTCCTTGATAAGGGGTTTTATTATTTTCTTCTATTCTGCTTAGATTGTTATTGGTAATTGTGGTCAGATTTCTTCTTTTATTCAAAATAGCGTAAACTGATAAATTTATGCAGAACTTTTGATCCAGGAAATATTTGTAAAGGCCGGCATTCATATTGTATACACTGTGATATATTGTTTCGCTTCTACGTGTTCTTCTTTCTGCCATAAAGTTAAAACTTCCACCGAAAGTATTTGTGAAACGAAGACTGTTGTCACAAAAGAATAAGCAATGGACTATATGGTAGGTCTGTTTGGGCGACACTTCTTTAGTGTAGTCGCCATCAAGGGAGGTATTGGTAGTCCACCAGCTGAACAAGGTCTTAGTGAAACCTATTGAAAAAGCATGTCGATAAGACTTTCCTATATTGGTCGGCATAGTATAGGTGATGATCGGATTGTCTTTATCTTGATAGATCAGGGGAAATAAATCATCTTTGCACTTTGCGTAAACGTAGCTTATACTCCAAGTATTTGACAGATTCAACAATAGCCTGATACGATGTTCGGTAGTAGGTACTAAATTCGGATTCCCTTTAGCATAAGAGTATTCAGAGATATAGACAATAGCCGGATTCATGCTCTTATAAGGGATATTTCCCATTCTTTTTGAATAGGATAAAGAGACTTGGTTCTTTTCAGAGAAAAGGTAACCCACCTTGATGGAGGGAAACAGATTGCGATATGTGCGTTTGTCACCTGCTATGTTATTGGAAATACATTTCACTTCATCCTCTTGTACCCGTATACCGCCATTTAATGTAAATTTCCTCCATTGCCATACATATTCTGCATAGCCTGCATAACCTATACCTTTATAAGTAAATAGCCCGCTTTTATCTTCTTTCTGCCATCCTTCTCCACTCTGATATGCGTAATACATTTGGTTGTTGGTATGGTTATTATAATAGTCGCCACCCCATTTCAACCTGGAATGTTTGTTGAGCAAGAAGATATAATTTATTTCTGCTTTCCATAAATCAGAAACAGTTCCGGTGTTGCTACATTTATTATCCTCTTCGTTTTTCTCCGGATACTGATAAAGATAATGGTGATTCAGTTCTTTCGTTTCGTCACTTTTCAAATAATCAAGAACTGTTTGCAAAGTATTCTTTCCGTTTTTTGATTTCCAATTATAGTTCAAACTAGCCTGATATATTTTGTCATCCCCTTTCCCTTTACTATGGTAGGAAGAGGTATATTCCTTTTCTGTTTCTTGTGTTTCGGAAAAAGAAGAAGATTTTAGTGTGCTTCCAGCTTGTTTTACCATACAGTTAAGTCCGATGCTTTGCAGGGTAGTTATATCATATAACATGCTGAATGTTTCATTGATTCTTCTTATATTTTTACGGTCTATATTTTGATTTACAATATGGATATTCTGGTGGCTGTTATGGGTTATATTTTCCGTGATGTAAGGATCTCCTGCATTAGAAAGAACCAGATTGTTGTAAAAGTTCCATTTCCCAAGCCGAAGGCTTAATGGAAGGCCCAAACGTTCCCAATGACTATTTCTTTTTCTCATCTCTCCTAGCAAAGAGGGTGAACCATTGCCTCCGCCATCTGCATTTTTTTTCAAAAGTATATATATGATTCCTCCTTTTGTTGTGGCATTATGTTGTAAATCGGCTTCCGGCAGAATTTCAACATTTTCTATGTCCGTGGCTTGCAGACTTGACAATTCTGTGCGGTCATGAAGTTCTCTGCCGTTTATGTAGATTTTAGATACGGTTCCCCCATTCAGCCTTAGTTCATCGTTGATGTTTATGACACCGGGCAACATTCCCAATGCCTCGTTTATAGTTCTTCCTTTCACTATGGGATTTCCTTTCATATTTACGATTATCCGGTCATACTCGTGCCTGATGAAATTGCTTTTTACTATTACCTCTTCCATGCTGATAATGGAAGGTTCCAGTATGAATGCCATATTGTTTGTAGATTGACCGGTGGCAATGAAGGTGGTTGTGTATTCTATATGAGATGCGCGGACAATGTAATCCTTTTTTTTTCACATGAAAGTGTGAATTTCCCTTTTTCGTTTGTGATGGTTCCTGCTATTAAAGAAGAGTCATTTGCCGATAAAAGGGATATGGTTACAAACTCAATGGGGTTGTATTCTTTGTCCGTTACTTCTCCTGAAATCATACGATTTTGTGCTTGAGAGATAATCGGAACTATACCGAATATAAATAATAACCATACTTTCATGATTGTTTCTTGATCTCTGAAGGCAAAAATAAAGAAACCTTTTTGCATCATTGTTAATGATGGTGTAATAAGCAAGTAACTAAATAGAACTATTTTGGTTACATTGGGACAAGCAGCATATATCCGTTTCCTCCAATGGTGGAAATAGATATATCGGGATCGGCAGCCAGTATCTTTCGTAATTTTACGATGTAATTGTAAAGGCTGTGTTCATTCATAATAGCATCTTCCCATAGCTCTTCTATTTTTTCATAACTTACAATTTCACCTTTATGACTATATAAAAGTTTGAGTAAGGAAAATTCCAGTTTGCTTAGTCTTTTAAGTTCTTTTGATGCTTGATAAATGGTTCGTGTTTGAATGTTCAACTCCAAAGAGCCTATCTTTATAATGGCATTGGAAACAGGATGAGCATGTCTGTCTACATAAGCAATCAGTTCTTCTACGCTAAAAGGTTTTTTCAAATAGGCTACGGCACCGGATTTTAGTGCTCTTGCTACTTCGTGGCTTTCTGTATGCGACGATATGTATAAAATGGGAGTACCAGGAGCTGCCATTTTTAATTCGGATGCATTGTCAATACTGTCACCTGTTCCTATTTCAACGTCTAATATCATGATGTCAGGTTTGAATTCATTGAGGATGGTGGTGATGCCGGTTAAAGAACTTTGATAGTGTACTTCATACCCTTCGTCTTTAAGTGCTGTCGTTATAATGCTGCTCAGCATTACATCGTCATCAACCAACAGGACTTTAATTGTATCCATAGCTTATGTTTTAAGGCAATGTGTGAAATGTGTTTTGAACAAAGGAAATCATTTAAGGAGAGAATTGCAAATAAGAAACAATCTTTTTTTGAAATACTTTCTATGGAAATACATCCAACTTGTATTTTTATTAGAAATATTATATCTGTCAGCTCCGTATTCTATTTTTCTAGATACAGGTGTAATCAAATTCTTTTTGAATAGTTACTTGATTGTTACGTGATGATTAATGATTTTCTTATGTAATTTCCCTTAATTTGTTATAATTTAGATAGTAAGGAGGTGTTAACATGGAAATTAAAAAGCTTTCAAATTAAGAGTGATTACTTATAAAGAGAGAAATAGATTTGTATTAAAAGTAAATGGTATTAATAATGATTGTTATGAAGAAAAATAGTCTGAAATTAAATGAATTGGTTAGATCTGAATTAGAGCTGACTGAACAAGCGGTCATTAAAGGTGGTGGAGGTAATGATGGTGACGCTCCTCCTCCTGGTGGTGAAACTTGTTATTGTGTTATCGTAACTACTCCGGAAGGAAGAGGGCGTACAACAAATGAAGCCTATAGTAATAAACATGGCGCTCCAACGGCATAAATATATTTAGTTTACAGGGATATTTTTTAATCTTGCAAATTTGAGATATCCCTGTGGTTGTATTGGAAAATATATATAACTTTACATTAAGTCTAAAATATGAAAAATCACGTAGTGCTCATAATCGTATTATTTCTGTTGGTATTGGTTACTGCCAATTGTACTAGTTCAAATAATTCTGAATTGTTGTATATAGACGAGAAGGGAATCATTCATATTGAAATAGAAAAAATATTAGATAATAATGAACTGAAAAGAAAACAGTTTAATTTGTCAGAAATAGCTGATTCAATAACCTATATAAAGCTTGGGAGTATGAATGCGAGTGGGGAGGAAAAATTTCTGAGAGATATCAGGAATGTCGTTTTCACAGATGATAATATTGTAGTGAATGATTTTAATACGGTGCTTTTGTTTGACAAGAAGGGGAACTTTATACGTCAGATTGGGCGTAGGGGACAAGGTCCTGGCGAATATTTATGGGTACATGGAACTGCTGTGGACGGCAATAATAGAAAAATATATATAGGCAATGAAACTAAAGCAGTGGTATATGATTTTGACAACAATTTTATTAATTCATTTCCTGTAAAAGAAGAGTTTAACCGTATGCAGTTTATAGAAAATGGAAAACTGTTGATAAACCGTACTAATATGTATGGAGCTTTAGAAAACAAACTGTCACTTATAGATAGCATGGGAAATATTCTAAAATCATATCCGAACTATTATAATTTTACCCCACAGGCAAATATGGTGATTATGGTAGGGGAAAGTAATGTAAATAAGAATTTTTATACTACGACGGAAGGCATATTATACAAAGGGGAATACAGTGATAGTATTTATTCCTTTGACGAAGATTATAATTTAAAACCAGCTATTCTTCTTCATCTTGGGAAATATACTGTTCCTCTTCATCTCAGGCCCGAATACTTGGCAGATCCGGATAAAATCCAGACGGAATGTAATGACTGCTATAATACATTCACCACAAAAACAGATAAATATTTTATTGTAGAATGTCGTCCACCCAATTCTAGTAATTCCCAATTAAAATTAGTCATTTGTAATAGGGTCGATCAGAAATGTGTTTATACAGATCAAGCCATTGTCAATGATATAGATAATGGGCCTGACATTATACCATCCGGTATAACTTCTGACGGGAATTATCTTTATACATGGATGAGTTGCTCTGGTTTTATAAAACTCGCAAATAAGAAGAAAAGCAGTTCTCCTTCTTTGAACGCATTTATCAAAGGAGTTGGTGAGGATGATAACCTTGTTATGATTATGATAAAATTAAAATAAAATGGAGTCAAGTGTTTTTTTTAAAAGTCAAATGTCCGAGAAAGACTATTTATATGATTTTAATACTAAGCAATTGACAATAGTGGATCCTATTGTTGAAAGTTTGTTTAATTTAGATCGGCAAGGTAAAGAGCTTTCACTATTTGCAGTTGAACATATATTGTCACAAAAGAAGTCTATTAATGCCAAAGAATTCAATTACAATAAGAAAAAATATCAATACCTTAAAGAATATGGCTTTTTTAATAGCTTATCTGACAAATGCTTATTTCCTACTTTTTCTCCAGAAGTAGTAAAAGATAGAATTTTAGAAACTTTACAAATTATCTTTGAAGTAACAGATTCCTGCAATCTCAATTGCAAATATTGTGGGTATGGAGATATGTATAATAATCATGATAGAAGAAATACAAAAGATATCGATTTGCAATCTGCCATAATATTATTAGACTTTTTTATTAAAGGCTGGAAAGAAAAAGGGATAAATTCTATAAAAAAGAATATATATATAAGTTTTTATGGTGGTGAACCTTTAAGGAATATAACCGCAATTAGAAAATTAATTTCATATATTGAGAGTCATTTTCCCAGTAATGTATCTCCTATATATTCAATAACCACTAATGGATTATTGTTGAAGAAATGTATTGATTATCTGATAGATAAGAGTTTTGATGTTTTAATAAGCTTAGATGGAAATGAATATAACAATAGTTACAGGAATACGACTCATGGGAAAAATTCTTTCAGTTCTGTATATAATACAGTAAAATGGTTACAAACCTGTTATCCTTCTTTTTTCAATAGCAATGTTGAATTTAATGCAGTATTACATAACAGAAATAATTTAAATGAATTATTGGATTTCTTTCAAAAAGAATTTAGTAAAGTGCCTTCAATTGGCACTCTTAATCCTCATGGGGTAGACCCTATAAAGAAAGATGAATTTGAAGGCATGTATAAAGCTCTTTATGATGAATTTAATTCAATAAAAAATAAGCAAGAAACAGAAGAAGCATTTTTTTTAAGGAGTGCTCTGACCGCAATAGCTAAAAAATTTACTGTAAGATTTTTAGATAATTCATTTAATGATTTCACTGAATTAATGCGAAAAGAAAAAGGTGTATACAGATATATAAATAATGGAAGCTGTATACCTTTCTCTAGAAGAATTCTGATGACTGTAAATAACAAGCTTTTCCCTTGTGAACGAATAGGTCATGATTCACCTTTAGGGTATATACAGGACGATAATATCTTTATAGATTCGAAGGCAATAAAGAGATATTCAATGTTATACAATGATGTAAAACACCTGTGTACCCAGTGTTACCAATATAAAAATTGTCCAACATGTATTTATTGTGAAATAAGAAACAATGCTTCATGTCCAAATTTTACAAATTATTCTCAAGTACAAAAAGAACTTACAGAATATATTTCCATTTTTGAAACCCATCGTAGCTTTTATAAAAAAAATGTTGAATCCGTACAAATATTATAAATATGAAAAATAAGCCTGCCTATATCTGCTTTTATCTTGAAACATATACATATATTGCTCTAAAAGGAAATGATCTTTTGGTATATAATACTATTGATGGAAAATATATAAAATGTTTCGTCGATATGAGTTGTATTAAAGTTTTTTCTTATTTTATAAATTCAAAATGTTATAGCCAATGTATCAAAAAGGCAGATATGAGCAAACAATTATGGAAAGTGATTTATAGTATAAGAAATAAATTTATGGGTAATTATTTCTCTATGAATTCCGTATCTGAAGTGTTACCTTTTTCATTTCCTTTTTCGATGGATTTTAACTTGCGAAAGGAGAATTATTCACTTCGCTCAACTTTGCAAACCGAGGTAAATTTAACTGCATATATTAATACTATTCATATCTACCCTTTAAGCTCTAAAAGCAAAAAAGGATATATAAGCATCTATTTTTATGAATATGAAGAAGAAATTATTTTAAAAGAATCAACATTGAATCAACTAGCTAGTCTTATTAAAATACAATCTGTAATACTTCAGCTTCCAGGAATAGATGCTTTGATTTCACAATTGATTACTTTTTATGGAGAGCAAGTTATTAAAAATAGAATTATAATAAATACGGATTATCGGCGTTTGCATAAAATCAATTTTCTTTCAACAGTAGGACTATGGGATTTGAAAAATCTGAATATATTTATTAATCTTACATCTAATTTTGATGAGGTGTATTTTATACAAGAAGTAGCCCAATATGCAAGAGAGGCAAATTTTAATTTTTTGTTAGAGAATGGCAGACAATATGAATTGGCAAAATCTCTCATATGTGATTATAATATAGAGAGGTATCAGTTTACAGTTAATTACAATGAAAAGAATTTATCTTTTTTTGAAAAACATGTATATTCATTTGAAAAGGATATACTAAAATATCCCATTGGTAAGTGGGATATTTTTGCTAATAGTGTCCTTAACAAAATAAATTTTGGACAACTGTTTATATTGCCTAATAATAAAGTATATAGTAATATCAACGAGCGAAGTTTAGGGTCCTTAAGTCAGAATTCGATTCAAGAATTAATTTATAAAGAAATGACCCAAAGGAATAATTGGATGAAAATACGTAATAAAAAACCATGTAGTAATTGTATTTATCAATATTTATGTCCTCCTCCTTCGAAATATGAAAGTATGATTGGAAAAATGAATTTATGCCATATTAAAGAGAGGCCAAATCATGTTAAAAGCTTGTCAAAGAAAATATGCGAAATTTAGACCTGCATTTTTTGTTACATATAAATTTGGTATTTTATTGAAAGTCGTAATATCTGTTAACCTACTTGGGTGATTTATTTTAGCTGCTTCATTTCTACGTGCAGTCGTGATGTCTTTAGAAATAAAATGTTTATTTATACCCTTTACTTTCTGCCCTAAGATGGAAGTGGAAATTTACAAATAAAAATACTACCTTTTCCAGGAATACTTTCTACGGAGATGCTGCCACCATGTGCTTCTATTATATATTTTGTGTAGGCTAGTCCTATGCCATATCCTCTTTGATGTGCCATTTGCTCTCTGGGTACTTGGAAGAATTGAGTAAATATTTTCTTTTGATATTTGGGGGCTATTCCCCAGCCGTTATCTTTTACGGTAAATATTGCTTGGGTTTCTTTTTTTGAAATTCTGATAATGATTTGTACTCCGTCATCAGAATATTTCAGAGCATTTTCCACAAGGTTTCTTATGACGTTTCTCACATATAAGGGATCTAACATAAGGTTTAACTCATTCAGCTCTGATTCCATTTTTATTTGATGAGGCTGATGGGAATGTTGCATGGAAACTTCTTGAGCAACTTCGGTTACCAAGAGTACTAGGTCTGTTTCTTCTTTTTGAAGATAAACTTTTTGCCGGTCTTTACGGGCTGTGATGAGTAGCGCTTCTATCTCGTTGACAAGTTTTTGTGCTTGCCTTTCGGTGTTTTCCACTAATTGTTGTGTGTGGATATCAGGTACTTTTTTCTTGATAAAACTCATTAATGTGATAATGCTGTTTAAAGGAGACTTTAAATCGTGAATGGTTCCGTTTACACTTGCTTCCCGTCTTTTAAACAGTTTGTCTTTCTTGTGAATGGTTATGACTAAAAAAATAACATATCCTAGAATGATAATTGTGAGTAGAATGGATTCTATTAATATTTGTAACATCTCCTGTATGAAAGAGGAAAATGGAACATTTGCTTTTACTTGAATGAATTGTAAGCCCTTGGTACCAATAGGGTAAAGCTGAGTTTTTTTTATAAATAGGGCGTTGGTTGGTAATGCTCCGATGCTTTGTTTTACAATTGTATCTTTATCGTATAGCAGGATTTGATGGCTAATATTGATATTTGCTGTATTTAATTCTTGTCGGAAAATGCTATCTAATTTTGTTAATTGGATAAATGATTTTTTTTTAATTAATCCGTCTTGTTGTAATTGTAATATGGCTTCAGCCATATTGTTACTTATATTTCTGCTAACCAATGAGTTTAAATTTATAGTATCTCCTTTTAATTGTTTACGTTCTTCTTCTGTAATTTGATTTGCATGCCGATAGATGATTCTAGGATTTTTAGGGTTTTGAGGTAAGGAATAATTGCGTAAGCTTGATTCTTTAGCAATGCTTAATGAAAGCAATTGTTGAATTGTTTGCATGGATTGTTTCATATAGGCATGATGTATTTTGTTTAACCATAATCCTTGTAAACAGAATAAAACGATAGTGATTAATATAGGTGTGTATATCAGTTTTTTCATTGTTAGATGAATTTAGAATAGGAGCAAAGGTAATCAAAAAAAAATAAATTAATTACCAAGTTATTACATAATGATTAATATTTTTCTTATGCTAACTTTTTAATTTTGTGAATTAAAAAAGGAGGTATTGATATGGAAATAGAACAGCTTTCAAATTTGCAGTTATCTTCTATAAAAGGAGGTGAGTGGATTTATATAGCAGGTGAATGGTATTGGATAGATATTGCAGGATATGATCCAGAAGAAGATATGTAAAAATGGTATTTTTCTTGAATATGTTAGTTACTGGCATATAACTTAATAACTTTTTATTATGAATAAAACATTTGTCTCATTTAAAGAGTCATTACTGCCTATTAATCAAATTAGTTTGTCTGATGATGAGATGCTTTTAGTCCGAGGAGGTAATGATGGTGGTGGAAATGATGCTGGTAGTGGTGCAGGCTGTGGCTGTGACTGTTACTCGGGGTCTGGTTGTGGTTGTCATTGTAGTTCTGGCGCAGGTTGCGGATGTAATTGTAGTTCTGGTGCTGGTTGTGGATGTAGTGGTGGAGGCGGTGGACAAGCAGGAAATGGCTGTGAAGGTCAATAATATCTGTATCATAACTGTTGATTTAATTCTATAATGGCATTAAGTAATTACTAGAGGAGGATATCTATAAGTAAGTTAGTTTATAGATATCTTCTTTTATTTGGGTTATCTTTAAATATATAATCTATGAAAGCAAGTAAATATAACATATATGTAAAAAAGAAACATGGTGTGATTTGTTTTAACACATTTCATGATATCTATTCTTTTATGTCAGCTGAATTGTACGAGTTAATTCAAGCAGAAGAATATGATAAGATTAGTGATAGGCAAAAAAAATATTTGTTTAAGAGTGGTTTTTTGATTGAGCAGGATGATGAACTTGCTTTATTGAAAAATGAACATAGTAAGGCGGTTGGTATAAATGGAACGTATGAATTGACACTATTGCCTTCTTTAGATTGTAATTTACGTTGTTGGTATTGTTTTGAGAAACATATTAAGAATAGTCATTTAAATGTGATAACTCAAAACTTGATATTAAACTATGTAGATAGTATATTGTGCCGTGATGATATTAAATTTCTAAATCTTGAATTGTTTGGTGGTGAGCCATTATTGTATTTTAAGAAAGAATTATATCCATTGCTAAAACAGATAAAATGTAAAGCGGAAGAGCATAATAAAGGAGTACATTTCTTTTTTGTAACTAATGCAACTTGTATTCATTCAGAGCATCTTTCTCTTTTTGAAGATTTACATGCAAGTTTTCAAATCTCAATAGACGGATATAAAGAAAAACATAATTCGATAAAAAGATATTTTAATACGTCAGAAGGTACGTATGATAAAGTTATAGAAGTTATTCATCAGTTAGCCAATAATTATGATACCTATATAAATTTGAGAATCAATTATGATAATG
Source organism: Phocaeicola sp. RTP21359st1_B8_RTP21360_211022 (assembly GCF_040911965.1). Lineage (NCBI taxonomy): Bacteria > Pseudomonadati > Bacteroidota > Bacteroidia > Bacteroidales > Bacteroidaceae > Phocaeicola > Phocaeicola sp. RTP21359st1_B8_RTP21360_211022. The sequence goes on along the minus strand of NZ_JBDFXP010000071.1, from coordinate 198 downwards.
ATACATTAAATCATATTGAAGAGGTTATAAAAGATATTATTGATATCGATAGAAGAAAAATAGGTATACACATGGAAAGAGTTTGGCAGACTTCACCGGAAAAAGAAGTATCCTATAAAATCAATACTTCGGTAAATTTTTACCGAAAAATTAAAAGTTAAACAATAAAACCGGCAAAAGTCGGTTCGGAAACACTAA
>NZ_JBDFXP010000070.1:0-15741 GCF_040911965.1 Phocaeicola sp. RTP21359st1_B8_RTP21360_211022 | reverse complement strand
GTATTACTGATACGAATATTCTCAATTACCCTACCTTGATAATAGAAAGCCACATTCCCCATGGCACGGGTCAAATCATCCACTGTAGGAAATGCTTTGGCAAATCCATTGTGTTTAAGAAACGAATCATATGCATCATACCACTTCATATAATCCATCGCTTCCCATCCAGAAGTAGTGCCAGATTGCAGGATTTCATCCCGAATGAGCTGAAGACGCGGCGGAGTACCAATAGCCCCGTCTTCCCCCCAATAAATAATCTCATCCTTATGATCTGAAAAACGGTGATAGTTATCTTTACCCAAATATAAATTATCATGATAGCAACCCGGACCACCTGCATGATGCCTGTCATACCATCCATAATCATAAAAAGTAGTATCGTTTGGCATCAAGTGCAATTTAAAACGGGCATTCGCCTCATTTTCCGGATTCTCTCCATTACTGGAATTATAAGTTAAGATACGGGTAGGATCCAACGAATGTGCCATACGCATCTGCGCATAATCCTGTACCTGTGGCCAAGCTCCCCGTTCATTATGCAAATTATAAATAACAAGAGACGGATGGTTACGGTCACGTTTAATCATTCGCGCCAATTTTTCATTCCGGTAAGCAAAATAAAACTTGCTTTGCTTGTTATTATCATTAAAGTGACTGATAGGATACTGATTGCCTCCCGGTTCTTCAAAGTATAATAGTCCCAATTCATCAGCATAATCCAAGACATTGCTATGCCCGATAGTACGGTGAAAATTCAACATGTTAAGTCCTAGCTTTTTAGCACTCTCCACTTGTCTCCTAGCCAACTCATCAGATGGAGTGATCCCATTATCCGGCCAGAAACTCCATGAAATAGCTGTACGTAAAACAATTCTTTTTCCATTCAAGAAAAATTGCTTATCTCCATGAATATCCTTCACTTCAAACCATCTGAATCCAAAACGCTGCGTATAATTATCCGTACCTACTGAAACAGACAAATCATAAAGATGAGGAGAATCCGTACTCCACAATTTTGCCGCTGGCAAATGAATATGAAAAGTTTGTTTATTCTCTCCGACAACAAGATTTTCAACAGGGTATTCTTTTCGGTAAAGTACTTTCTCACCTTTATGTTCTTTTACTGTTAAAAGCATTTTCTGAGCCTTCATCGGGTTCTTTGTTTCATTACAAGCCGTCACTTCAACTTCAATAGAATGAGGGTCCGGTTGGTTTTTAATAAAAACATCTCCAATATATAACTTATCCGTAGCAACCAACTCCACTTTTCCAGTTATACCGCCAAAACCATGAGAAGGATTAGTTCTATACTCTCCCCATGTATAGACTTGGGAATCTTTCCAATTAAAATTACCATTTGGATCAGTAATGCGGAAAGCAATCACATTTTCCTGACCAGGTAGAATAAAAGGTGTCACATCTACAGCAAACGGCGTACTATTCACCAAATCATATCCCACCAATTTTTTATTAACAAAAATCTCAGCTCTAAAACGGACAGAAGCAACATTCATCACTATCCGTTTATTTCTCCAATCAGCAGGTACATTTATTTTTGTATCAAACCATGAAACCCCTACATAATTTCCGGTAACTCCAAATGTTTCTCCATTCCATCTCCATAGGTGTTGCTCTACGGTAGCAGGAAGTGTCACCCCTATCTTATCGGGTGTATCAAGCAAATTCCAGCCTCCGGTAGGTATATGAACAGGGAGGTCATGAATATTGACAGGAGGAACATAAAGAGAATCATTTTGCCATACAGCCGAACGATCAAGAGTGATATTCCATAGAGTTTCTGATAAATTGAGACATGCCCTCTGTGCTCTCATAGATGTTACAAACAATAGTACACAACCCGCTAAAACGAATATTTTTTTTATAGCTGATTTCATTTTACCTCTATTTTTCTTTATGGTATATTATAAAAGGAGTATGTTAAGAAGAAATACTTCAATATACTCCTTTTACAAAATTACTTTATTTTGTATATCCGGGATTTTGAGTGAATTCATCTTTATTAGTCACCGCATCCAATTGATTTTGGGGTATCGGACGTAGCATATGATATTCTTGAATATTATCTTTTGCATCCATATTATGCAACTTAACGTATTCAACTAACTTTTTAGTTCGTTTTAAATCAAACCAACGTATTTGTTCTCCACACAATTCCCTAGCCCTCTCATCTAAAATAAAATCGATAGTCAGTTCCGATTCAGTAATTTTCATGTCATTTTCTTTACCTGGTATTGCACGTTTCATCAAGAATTCATTCATCAAATCCACCGCTTCCTGTTTATTCGTTTGCAGCATCGCTTCGGCTGCAATAAAATACATTTCCGGCAAACGAATGACAAATGCATCCCGTTGACACCAATCCTGATTATAAACCGCCGTAGGATCGGCAAACTTATGCATTTCTACAAATTGCGACCTTAAGATAGCTTTACCTTCCGAAGTGTACACGTCATTAACATCCAGCAAACGATACCGCTTTGACGCCCATACTTTTTGTGAATCAGTAGCAGCCGTTTTCATGATATATATGGCCGTATCTCCTGTAGCCATTAAAGGATAAACTTTTAAATCACTCTCGGATAACGGATTCTTGTTAGCGTACCAGGCATCTTTAAACGTCACTTTATAACGCTGATCTATATTCTCATTATATAATTGCAGCAGATACCTGGACGGCATATATCTTTGGAAAGGACGAGCATTCAAGACATCGCGTTCCATTCCGGCTTCCTTATCATATTTCATCACAAAATCAACAATCCCTTTATTACCCGAATTAGTAGCAGTAGCATCAAAAGCATTATTTTCTAATTCTGAGTTGGTGTAATTTATAGAAAAAATTGCTTCTTTGTTTGTACCTCCATCACAATTGGCAATATCCCACATATCACTATAATCAGTATAGAAAGAATAGCGTTGACTATTGATAATATCCTTTGCCAACACAGCGGCCTCAGCATAAAGCGAAGCCTCGCCCGTTGCACAAGCTCTGGTCAAACAAGCTCTTGCTTTAAAAGCTTTAGCTACATCCTGAGTTATTCTACCATCTGTTGATTTGCCTGGTGCCAGTTGATTGACAGCCACATCTAAATCATCAAAAATAACTTTATAAAAATCTTCTACAGACGAACGGTGTGCTTCAGTAACAGCACCCGTTATAGGTTCTGTGTTCAATACCACGTCTCCCCAAGTTTCTGTTATCAACCACAAATAGAAGGCTCTCCAAAACTTAGCCTGGCCTTCAAATGACTTATTTTCAGCTTCGGTCAATACTTCACTTGGCAACAAAGAAATAGTCTGATTACAAGCGCTTAATGACAAATAAAGATTTTTCCAAACATTTCCGATAGTTGATTGGGAGCCATTTAAGTCAATAGTATAATCAGCCAATTGATTTGCTTTATTATCTCCCCCACGCAAAAACAAATCAGTACCAGATTCTGTCATACCAAAACCATCTTCCTGACCATAAAATGTCCTTGCACCCGAATAACAGGAATTCAACGCACTCTCTATTCCAACTTTCGTTTTCATAAATGGATCCGTTGTCAATCCACTTTTATTAGTTTCTTCTAGAAAGTCTTCACAAGAGACATGACATAAACAAAGAAATAATATGCTTATATAATAATAAAATTTTGTTTTCATAATGATCATAATTAAAGATTACAAACTAAGATTGATGCCAAACAACACTTGCTTCGCCAATGGAAAGTCCATACTTCCATTGCTTTCCGGATCATAATTCGGGAAATCCGTGAAGGTAATGAAATTATTCAAAGAACAATAAATACGCAACTTCTGCACCATCATTTTGGATGTCCATTCTTTAGGCAGTGTGTATCCCAATGTAATATCTCGTATTTTCACAAAAGAAGCTTTACGGAATGCCAATGAAGACTGTAACAAATAGCTGTTCGTTGAATAACCACTATTGGGACGAGGATACTCATTGCTAGGATTCTCAGGTGTCCAATAATTTACAGGTGCGCTATTTTCCAACGCACTTGGCTTGTATAGCTGAGTATAGGCATCTTTTACATATTGTCCGATACGACCATAAATAAAGAACATTAAATCAAAATTCTTATAGATGATATTATTAGTTATACCAAACGTATACTTAGGAACTCTTGAAAAAATAACCCGGTCATCCGTAGAGAAAACGCCTTCACCTTCAGAACCTTTAGGTGACATATCTGCCACTTTAATATCCCCTGGCTTAAATCCTCCAAAAGCTTTGGCCTGAACTTCCTCACCTAATTGCCAGATACCAATCTTTTTATAATCATAAAAAACTTGAGTAGGAGAGCCAACAAACCAAAGATTACCTTCATCACGCGTTACACCACTATTTAAAGCTTTAATTTTTTCACGATTCAAACTATATGTCCAATCCGTATTCCAACTAAAATTTTTATTTTGAAACCAAATTGTATTCAATGTCACTTCAATACCTTTATTTTCTGTTTTACCTATATTCTGCATAACAGATGCATATCCAGTAGAACTAGGCAATAAACTTGGAAGTAACAAATCCGAGGTTTGTGAAATATAAGTATCAATTGTACCAGATATGCGATTTCTTAAAATTGAGAAATCCAGTCCAAGATTCCATGTCGATGTTTTTTCCCAAGTCAAATCTTTATTTGCAATCTCGCTAGGATAATATCCATAAACACTACTGCCAAATGTATATACTGATTTTTTAAGTCCTCCTAAAGTAGCATAAGCATCAATTGCACTGTTACCAGCAACTCCCCAACTTAAACGTAATTTCAAATTACTAAAAATATCTTGATCAGCCATAAAGCCTTCTTCTGAAATACGCCACGCAGCGGATGCTGACGGGAAATACCCCCACTTGTGCCCTTTCGCCAAAACGGAAGATCCATCAGCACGCAAAGAAGCTTGGAATAAATAACGTTCATTAAACTTATAATTCAATCGTCCAAAGAAAGAAACCATTTGCGTCTCAATCAATTGACTGGCATTTTCTTTTGAATCAGCATTTGCTCCCAGATCGTGGAATGAAGTCAGAGCAGAAGCTTGGTTAGCTCCACTAGCCAAAACCTTTTCATATCCATAAGCAGTGGTACTACTACCAATCATTGCAGTTAGTCCATGTTTCCCAAATGTTTTGGAGTAATTCAGTATATTCTCCCAAGTATAACGCCAATCGTTATCCGCCTGAACAGAAGAGGTAGATTTTACACCAAGATTAGCTACTGTATTTTTATCTTTATAAATACCTTCCCGACTATCTGTAACATCAATGCCAATAGTGGATTTAAAGAAAAAATCTTTCAGAATATTCACATTCAAATACCCCGAAGCAAACATACGTTTCGTACGAATATTATCCTCGTAAGCACCCGGCTGCTCATCACATAAAGGACTGAATGCAGAACTATTTCCAGGAGCAGGGTTTAATATAAAATTACCATTATCATCATAAGCTCTGCCTATACATGGTATTTTGTTAGCCAAATTCAATGGATTCTGTCTCTTATCCTGATCTTTAAAAGTATATGAAACATTCACACCCACATTGAAAATTTTATTTATCTTATGATCAAGACTAATACGACCATTATAACGTTTCAATACATCATTTTTCAACAATCCTTTATCATCTTGAAAACCAAATGATAATGAATAAGATGTTTTCTCCGTACCACCAGACATACTGATTTCATAATTTTGGGTAATACCGGTACCCAACAATAAATCCTGCCAATCAACCCAATAACCTTTTTCCAAATACTCCAATTCTTCTGCATTGAAAATCAAAGCATCATCCATATATTGATCCGGCGCTGCTGAATTAGTAGTTCTATAGGCCTCTCTCTTTAATTGAGCATATTCTTCTCCATTCATCATACGAGGGTATTTAGCCTTATTTTTAATAGAAACATAAGCATTAAAATCGATTTTCGTCTTTTGTCCCTTGGCTCCGGATTTTGTTGTAATAATAATTACACCATTAGCTCCTTTCGTTCCATAAATAGCTGTAGATGAGATATCTTTCAAGACTTCAATAGACTCAATATCAGTAGGATTAATATCAACAAATGATCCGTAATCTATACCATCGACCAATACTAACGGATTATTGTCAGCTTTAAGAGAACGATTACCACGCATGGTTAATGAAATAGAGGCTCCGGGTTGCCCGCTAGATTGTGTTATATCCAATCCCGCTACTTTACCTTGCAAAGATTTCAACGCATTGGTAGTAGGAGTAGATGTAATATCCGCTGGTTTTATAGAAGATATAGAACCAGTCAAATCACTCTTCTTTTGAACACCATATCCAACCACTACCACTTCATCCAAAGATTGAGTATCATCTTTCATCACAACGTTTATGACAGACTGTTTCCCGACTTTTATCTCCTGAGTAAGATAGCCAATATAGGTCACCATTAATACATCATTCTCGTTTACATCAGCAAGAGAATAATTACCTTCAAAGTCAGTAATGGCACCATTAGTCGTTCCTTTTACCAATACATTTACTCCAATCATAGGCTCACCTGCATTATCTACTATTTTTCCTTTTATCATGGTAGCCTGTCGTGTTTCATCCAAACCGATACTTTTATGAGTAGTTGAAATTAAAATATGATCTCCATCAACTTGATACGTCATATTGGTACCTTGAAAGATTTTATTCAGAATAGCATTTATATTTCCATTCTCTATCTTTATACTTACTTTGTGTTTAGTATTCACCTTATCATTTAACACAAAAAGATAAGATGACTGGCTCTCAATCAAGTGTATCACTTGTTCCAAGCTTTCATTCTTACATGAAATAGTGATACCTTCGTTCCGATCTGATGCTTGTACGTACACTGAACTAAATGACACACATAATAGCAACAAGACTGTTTTCAGTAATCTCACAATAGACCACCGACTTATTGGCCTATCACATACGTTTAAATAAGTTGTTTCCATGTTATTAGATTTTAGTTTTAAAAAAAATATAGTTGTGTTTTATGTATTTGAACCTCTATTTGATATAAATAATTTGTTTGTCCTCATCCTGCTCTATAGTAAAAGGAGCATCTTTCTGCAATAACCTTAACGCATTAATAACCCCTCTACTTTGTCTAAATTTTCCTGTATATTTATAATGTTCCACCTCTTTATTTTGAATAACAATGCTATCTCCAAAATATTTAGTAAAAGTTTTCATGATGTCCTTCAATTTTGCGCTTTTTATACAAATTAATCCCTCACGCCATCGGAACTGGTCATAATCGTGGATGGTTTCCAAATGAATTTTTCCATTTTTATGATAACATACCATTTGATCAGGTTTCAAATAAATATTGTTACCTTTTACTCTGACACGGACTTTGCCTTCAAACAAAGAAGTCTTAAATACATCAGCGTTAGAATAAGCTTCCAAATTAAAATGAGTACCGAGTACTTTGATTTCTCCTTTTGAAGTATGTACATAAAATGGCTTATTTTTATTGGCCGATACTTCAAAATAAGCTTCTCCATCCAACTTTACTTTACGATTATTTGTTGCAAAAACAGAAGGATAACTAAATTTCGTATTAGAATTAAGGCACACAAACGTACTATCGGGTAAAATTATGTTTATTCTTTGACCGGCAGGAACAAGTATGGTTTGTAATACCTCTGATTTTTTCACCAATTCCTGATACTTATAAATAGTAACAGACACAACAACCAAAAGAACAACCGCAGCTATCTTTACGGTATAATTAATTAACTTATATAACAACGGGGCATTTTCTTTTTGAAACAGTTCCTTTTTATCTACCAACAAAATACCTGCATCAAATATTTTCTTTTCACGACATAATGTCTCATAATTATCCGGTGAACTTTCAGCCCATCGTTTAATAGCTTCTTTCTGCTTGTCAGATGCTTTGCCTGCAAAAAAATGATACAACGATAATAAATTCATTTTCTTTCCATTATTTACTCTATAAGCACATGAGAATGGAAATACCCTAAACGAAAAACAAAAAAATCTGCTAAATTAGATAAATCAAAAAAGAAAGATAGTCTTTGAGGACAGCACGTAGAGCTTTTAATGCCTTACTTATATGATATTCAACGGTTTTTTGATTCACAAATAACTTTTTAGCTATTTCAGGGTAGGATATATCTTCATATCTGTTCATAAAAAAAATCTGTCGAGTTTTTGATGGCAATTTTTCAAGCGTATGATTTACAATCTCTTGCACCTCATTAGTATACAATTCACAAGGATCACATGCCGATAATGCTGATATCTTAAAATCCAATTCCCATAAAGCAAGTTCAGACAAAGAATTATTCTTTTCATAATGAAAGCGTTCCTGTCTTAAATAGTTCAAGCATTTATGCTTTATAGCCGTTAAAAGATAACTTAATATATTCTCATCGTTCTTTATATCTCTTCGATGTTCCCAATAATAAGCTAAAGTGTCCATCACAATATCTTCAGCTATAGAAATATCGAGAATATAAGTTTGCGCAAAACGAATAAACCGTAACCTGTAATCAGTATATAATTTATTAAAAGTTTCTGTTTCCAACTTTAATAGATCATCCATATCTGTTTCCGATATTTAATTAGATACCTCAATATTCGATGCGCAAACTTATCTCCACTAATTATTACTTCGTCCCATTTATACAACTATCCGGCACCCAGCCTTTCAAAACAAAAGCAGGGTTCCGATAATTGTTAATCAGCTCTGTATCTTTATCTTTTGTCAGCTGGCGGGAATATGGATGACGTTTGGATACATCAACCGGATTTCCTGTCACCATATCACAAGTATTATACTCGTACATTTTAGCAGTCTTCGCTCCAATAGAACTCCAGCCTTCAGGAATTATATTTTTCACTTTACAATCTATCAAGACAAACTCTGCATCAGGATAGGCCGAACCGTGGTTACTTTTAGTACGTCCGTAATCCGCCTGTTTACCATCCTCCGTAGAAAAAGTGCATTCAACAAACACATTACCATGATTGCCCGCCGTATTTCTTACCCATGAGAAAGGGCCGCCACCATTACGGAAATTACTTTTATAAGCAAACAAGCTGCCACGTCCTAAAATAGTATCACCACCACCATCCAACTCACAAGATTCCATATAGATTGTTCCATTCGCCTGCAATGCATCTCCTGAACCTATAATATGTACACGGTATAAAGCAATCCTTTCTCCATTAATCAACAACCCTTCTGCCTGACCTTTTAAATCTGTAGCAATGGTCATATCCTCAATGACTATATCCTTGCAATTATCAAGCATGAAAGCCGCCCGACGGGAAGGAAATGTACCGGGCCACTCATTGGTTTTCACAGTCAGCGGATGAGGATTAAAGACTTCATTATTTGCATAATGTACTTTAGTATCGGTCATTCCTGCTCCTTTAATTTTAACATTCCATTTATTTCTTGTATAGACCAATTCTTCATAATCACCGGGATTAACTAAAATCACAGTCTGTTGTTCATTAAAATCAGGAATAAAATCCAAGGCTCCCTGAACTGTATTAAAGTCTCCTTTTCCTGCAACATCCACAATCAATGTATCTGAAAGTTCCGGCATGTCAGATTTAGTAGTGAAAATCCACTCATCTTCTTTAGTGACTCCTTGAAAACTGCCATCAGCTAAATTTAACACACCATTATCTATAGTCACATAGTAAGTATGCCCATATTCCAGCATATTATTGTGTAGATAAATAGTAGCTATAGAATCACGCACGATGACGGGATAAAAATGAAAGGCATCCGTAAATCCCCCTATAATAGTAAGCTGGTACACAGGAGGAGTAGGTTCCGCCGTTCCCGAAGGAGTACCCGGACGAGTATCTTTATTGGTAGGCATAACGGTACGAGTATAGTCATAAGGCACTTTTGTATAATCACATTCCGGACCATACGTACGGCTCTCCGTAGGACCAGACGGAATACTCAAATCCAAACTGTCCACCACTTGGTCAGTAACTGCGTCATAAACCCGTATCATACCGGAATCTCCAAGGACAGGAGTTTCGGAAAAAGTAAGAACCAAATGAGTGTCCGGATTGACATTTTCCGAACCGGAAGCAGGAAAAAGTGTTGCATTGACCTGCCCTGTCTGATTACACGCCATTATAAAAGGAACTGCGGCAATCATACCTAAAAACGATTTTAATGTAACCATAGATTCATCAGTATTAAATTCAAGTCTTAATCATTCTATTCCCATTCCACCTTCATATAATGCAGCATCGTTGTACTTTCACCACAACTGCCCGTATGCTGGATACCGGTGCCCCCAAAAGTGTTCGAGGCTATATCCGCCTCCAAATCTACCGAAAGTTTCAAGTTCGGATCAGTTACAGGCGCCGGAAGCGGAGTCGTTGTTGAAGCATGTGCTGTCAATTTTCCTCCTTTAGCAGTCAATGTCAGAGTACAATTTGTACGATAGCAGGTAGAAGACACCGGTTGACTGATGGCTTCAGCCACCCCGTTCTCATATTTCATCAAAATAAAATCAACCGCATTACTATACTTGGTCGTACGAATGATACGCAATGCATATCCCGTTAAAGTACGGGTATCAAACTTGATATACAAATCCAAATACTGTCCTGTAGCACTACCAAAACCTTGTCCTGCTGTTTTACTGGCATCCACATTCAATGTGATTGCCATATCTCCATAGCTGCCATCCAATGGAGTATACAGCAAACGGGCTCCTTTCTGATCCTGCAACAAACCGGTTCCGTGAGAACCATTCATTCCAGGTCCATAAATCCAATAATCCTTATCCGGAACTACCTGCCAATCGTATGCTGCCGTATCCAAAGGCTTATATCCACCAATCGTCCAAAATCCCGGTAAAAGTTGTGGTTGATTCTTACATGGAAAGTTCTGAAAATCCGTTTCAAATATATGAGTGATATTCACTTGCCCTTTCTTTATCGGAGAATTGGAAACAACAATCCGTTCTTCCCCCGGCAAACAACGCAGATGCTTGGGAGCGATAGCTGCCATCAGATAATAACCAACATCTTCTTTTACCAACGTATAGGAATATTCCGGTTCATTCAAGCGGGATACAGAAACCGGAAGTCTATCAGTCCCGTTCCTGTCCGTACATCTATACCAGGTTATCAATGATTCATCCTTGCGCCCATTCAAATTTAAAGCATAACTGACAGTAGCTACTCCTTTAGCAATATTCAATTCCGGCTCTTCCGTAAACGAGGGAGCCGGTACATAATCGGGAGCAACCGTAAGTTCCGTCGCACATTCCAAGCCATCCTCTGTATAGGCTATCACAGTGAAATGTTTTGTTTCATCCTCCGTATTAGTTGCCTCGACAACACATTCATAACCCTCGGAAGTAGATAATTTCACATCCTTTTCATAACCTTGTTGTACTTTCCACTTCACGGGAACATTATTCAGTACATAGTTGCAATGCCTTTTTACTGTTGCAGTCAATTTGACCGTCCGGCCACCAGTCTGGATGGAAGCCGTTAAAGGCTCTACAGAAAGACAGGAGGGCATCCGGGTATAATCCCTTCCATCCCGCTTACCTATAGCAATGACACGGTCTTTCACCTGAAGAGGATCCCAATCATCCTCTCCTCTCAATAAATTGTAAGTATTATAAACTACCTCTTCATTCTCTTCCAGCCGGAAAGCTTTCAGTTGCTTCAGCTGATCCATGCAAACCGTATTATAAGGCTTGTCAGCCCCTATTACATAAGGTTGCCCGTTCAGTTTCACATTGTATTGGTAACAACGCAACCAATCTGTAGGATCATGTGTCCAGCCCGCATAAACCGGCTTCTTCGAATGATAACGGCAATCGACAATACTTAACGGCCCGACCGACTTACAAAAATATTGCCGGTCTTCCTCATGACATACATAAAAGTCACAGTTCAAAAATACAGCTCCGCCCATATCACTTCTCCAAAAAGGTTTCTGACCATAAAAATGAAGTGTACAATCCAGATAAACCCCTGTTCCGGTCAATGCGTCATCCGTACTTTCCATGTGGCATTTATTAAAAAGTATCCGCTTGGCGCCATTCAACGGATTCATGTTCAAGCGGCTGATGAAATGTACATTATCCGCCACAATCTTGTCGCCATGACAATAAGCGACATGTGCCTGAGTGATGGCAGACATTCTTTTCTTCCTGCTTAATTCCTTCTTCAGAGGGTATTCCAAATCGACATTACAGAAATTCCCCATGGTCAAGTCCTTTACTAACAGACCGTCTCCCCAAAAATCAAACATGGTGAAATTACCGACAGCCCCCTGTGTCTGTCCACGACTGGATGCCAGGACTGTATTTTCAGGATGAGTATTCAATCCGATAATATGGAGATAAGGGCATTTAACAACCAAGCCGAACGGTTCACGGCCGTCTTTACCAACACGAATAGCAGGGTCATCTGGATCATCAATCCAATAGACATAAGGAGCCAAATAAACTTTCATAGGTTCCGCTTCCGTACCAGCTGAGAAATTAGCGGCAGCTTTATTGAAACTATTAAAAACATAAGGATTACCCGCCACTTCCCTATCGGACAACTGCCCATCAACAAAAAATGTTTTCGGACCTAAAATAATTTCTTTATCTGCATAACGAAGGCAGTTTCCTTTAAATTCTATAGGTTGCGAAGGATCTAACGAACTATAATGATCAATACTTTGTGCTTTTAACAGATGTCCCCATACAAGCCAGCACAAGGCAAAAGCAAGAAAATGTAAATGTTTCATTTTGTATAGATTAAGATTTGTTCTAATACAAAAGTAAACAGGAGACAGGGAACAAAAAGGTAAAAATTGGTCTATTATGTGCAAATTTTGAATAATGTGCTAATTTGCCAATTTGCTAATAGGCCAATTGACATGCGAACATAGCAGAACCATACGGCAAATTAGCATATTAAGTGATCCGGTACAGGTAAAGAAATAACTCCTTCTTTCAAATGTAACCATTCTCCTTCTGAACCAATTCACATAAAAGGATCCTGACAACCCAATGTTTGAAATCCGTTCTCATAAGCATAGATTGACCAAGTCATCCGACGTGTAAACTACCAGTCCCGGAATATAAACAAAAGAAGAATGGACCAGATAATAAGACTTTCCATAACGGACAATAGAAGGATCCTAATTATCACCTTCCCAAATACGTACAATAGTTTGATCTTCATTTAAAGAATCTTGGAACTGCCCCATAAAGGGAGCATCCCAAAGACTAGCAAAAATGCGCAAACAGATAAAATGTTTTTCATATATACTCTTTACCTTATTATACTAGTTTTCTTTCAACCAAGCTAAATTAAACTTATAATAAAAGCGGCTCGTTATCAAATGAATCATATTATCAGGTGTTTGTGTTCCGGCCAGGTAGCCACGAGGTTCAGCATGATTCTCATCCATTTCAAAAAACTGAGTCCAAGCCCCACCATTAAGGAAACGATAAGTGCCATCAGTCAACAAACGTTTTACAGGCCAGGTCTTACCTTCATCGTATGACAAAGCAGCGTACATGCCATATCCTTTAAAAGGCTTTCCTGATTTTTCAGTAAACATCATACCACGCTCCTCTTTCGGAGTACGATAAGGATGTTCAGTAAAAGATATCAGCAAAATAGGACCTTCATTCAAACGCATCAATACCAGCCGTTGTCCTCCATCAATGGGTGGAAATTCCGAAGCGGAATAATGCCAAGTCTTTCCCATATCATCAGATACACTCATAGGCATACGTAGACGTCCTTCTTTATCACGAATACTATTGTTACGTCCCAATGCCATCAATCTGCCATCCTTCAATTGCACCACTCCGGCATGGATTCCGGCGATAGTGGTACCTGTCCCTCCCTCTTTAAAATCGGGCAAGGGCGCTCCATTCCACGGGTCCGTCCAAGTTTTTCCCTTATCCTTACTGATATGAACAGCAGCCCCGTCTCTTCCACCGGGTCCGGCATCACAAGCCTGAACAAACCAGCCTTCCTTTGTAATAGAGGTTCCGGCTATCACTTGATGGCGTCTCGTATGCTCTGGAGCAATCATACGAGGTTTACTCCAAGTTTGTCCATTATCTGTACTTGTACGCAAAGTCATCATCAAATTCTGCCAATGTCCGGCCGCTTCCACTCCATTGATATGGTAAAGAGTCCCTTGGCGGTCGTTCAACAATGCAGTTCCGGTCAAATTACGATCAGCTATCTGATAAAACATACGAGGCTTTTCCCATTCACGGCTTCCGGCACGCAAGCGCGAAGAGAGCACCACCATCTCACGGCCTTTTTCTTCATTGGTAGAAAACCACACAGCCAACAAGTCTCCATTATCACACCAAGTCAATGCCGGCTGATGATTATGCTTGAAAAAAGGCGTTCCACTATGCGCATCCGGTTCATGCACATAAACCAAAGGAGCAGTGAAGACAGGTTCCGTGATACACTGAGAAGTCCAATCCCATTTTATCTGAGACACGGCATACTCATCTTTTGGCTGAGAAAGCGGAGCGGTCTGCGGATACTCTGCCTGTACCACCCGAAAGCCTGTCATTGCATGTTTGTCCTCCGGCAACATAGCCATACGGTTTGCCGAACGGAGATATTTCATCGGTGTATTATGACTACCTCCTCTAGTCACCCGTGCTATACCGTCCGAATAGCCGACAGGATCAGTCTGTTCCTTGTCTATATAGGGCCCATACCAGTCCAAACACCATTCCTCCACATTTCCACACATATCATGTAGCCCCCATTCGTTAGGAGGAGTTTGTGCCACTTTCAAAGACAAGGGTTTGGGAGTAGCCGCTATCACTTGATTCTTTTGCCAGGCGGCAGGAAGCTTGTCATCCATATAGAAATTCCAGTAACGGCCTGCCTTACATGCATATTCCCATTCAGCTTCGGTAGGCAGACGATAAGTTTTTCCTTCTTTCTGGGTCAACCAGTCACAAAAGGCAACGGCATCTTGATAAGTTACGAACACCACCGCTTCGTCATCTTCACTTGAAAAACCATTTTTACCACGCAGCAACTTGTGTTTAGGGCAGAACAATTCATATTGCGCATTAGTCACTTCGGTCAGCCCCATTTTAAATGGTTTGGATATATACACCTTATGCATAGGTGCTTCATCATAATTCTCATCTTCACCCAAAGTTCCCATATAGAAATTTCCTGCGGGTATTTCTATCATTGGAATCAATTCACTTTGTGCCGTAATACTTGCCGGCCATATAATAATGCTCACTATTGCACTTACTAAAATTTTTAATTTCATTTCGTATCAGATAAAAATATATCTTGATACAAAAGTAAAAAGCAATCAAAGAAAAATAAGGTAAAAATTGGTCTTTTATGTGCATAATTTAGCAACACACGAACTAACCTATCAAGAAAAAGATTGATTTTTTATTGTAACTTCCTATAACAAAGGTTTATTACTTTGCTGCCACTACTTCCACCATTTTGCCGAATCATCTATAGATAGGGAAGTATAGAAGTGATAGCAGAAATTACAAACGTCAAGAGAGTAAACCTTGAGTTCAAATTATTAATGCTATAATGACGGGAATACTTGTTTAGAAATACATTCTTAATAAAACAAAAAAGAGGCTGTCTCAAAATGAGACGGCCTTTTTTTGTGTTTGCAAAAAAATCGGGCAAGTCCTAACTTCGCTCAG
>NZ_JBDFXP010000069.1:0-15891 GCF_040911965.1 Phocaeicola sp. RTP21359st1_B8_RTP21360_211022 | reverse complement strand
TAACAGTCACTCCCATCCTCTTTGGTGACAGAAAGAAGTTCTCCCTTCAGGAATCTCAATCTCCGGCAGCGGTCTGTCACCATCAGGGGAGTTCCGGAATCATCCACCACTCCTGTCCGGCCGTCCTCAAAACGGACGGCAGCCCGGTCCGCACAAAGATCAAATACTTCCCGGTATTGAGGGAGCACGGTGATTTTGTTCCCGCACCTCAAGCCCCACAAACCACTCTGCCGGTCACGACAGGCTTTCAAGGCCGTCCGTTGCTCCCCACCGGCCGGACCGTCCTCTCCCAGACGAACCAAGTCCCCGTTCCGGACAGCATCCAGCAGACGGGCGTGTGTCATCACGACCTCCAGTTCTTCATTCCGCCTGCCATCCTCCGGCAGCGGAACGGACACAGACAGCCCGTTGTTCTCCATCCGTGTCCGGGGCTGAGCATTTCCCGCCATCCGTCCTTCGAACATCGCCTCCCAGTCACGGTCACGGACAGGCAGACCGAATATCCGGTGCAATCCCACATTATCTATCAGCACACATGATTCCTTATTATCCGACTTCCGCAGCCCCCGGCCCACCTGTTGCAGGTATTTCGCCAACGAAAGCGTGGGACGTGCCAGCTGCACGAACTCCACATCGGGACAGTCAAAACCTTCGGAAAAAATATCCACATTGACCAACACGCTGATCTTTCCCCGCCTGAAATCCTCTACCAGTTCCTTGCGTTCCAGAGCGGGGGTCCTGCTGTCGATAGCAACAGACTCCACGCCATGCAGGCTGTAATAAGCCGCAATCTGTCGGGCGTGTGCGATGCTCACGGCATAGACTATCCCTTTCTTCCCGGCGGCATATCGACGAACGCTCTCATACAATTGGCGGATACCGGTCTCCCGGTTCAGCACCGCATTCATTTCCTTCACCTGGTAATCCCCGTCCACACCCCGCTTCTTCAACGAGTCAACCAGCCGCTGTTCCCTGCTGTTCGCACGGATGGACACATAGTCAAAGGACGACAACCAGCCCCTCCCGATAAATTCCGCAATGCTCCATGAGGTAATCAGGGTATCAAACAAATCCGTGAATCCCTTGCGGTTCAGCCGGCAGGGAGTAGCAGTCATGCCCAGTTTCCTCGCCTCCGGATATCTCTTCCAAAGCTCCCGGTAGGTTTCCGCCAGGGCATGATGCGCCTCGTCAATGACGATCAAATCCGGCTGTCCGTCCATAATCTTCCGGTTTCGTGACAACCACTGGATGGAAAATACCCTCACCCTCCCGGATTCTTCCGGCATACTGTCTTTCCCCGTCCTTCCGTTCTTTGCCGACTTGTCCGGTTCTTTTCCCATTCCATACCGGGCTACGGTTTCCTCTATCTGCTCCACCAGCTCCCTGCGGTGTGCCACTATCCACACCCGCATACCGACACCGCCACCACAGAGAAACTCTTTCACCACCGCAGCCAGCAGATGTGTCTTTCCCGTGCCTGTAGGCATTTGTACCATCACACTCCGGTGAAGCTCCCACTCTTCAAAGAGGCGGAGCTTCATCTCCTGCTGGTAGTCACGGAGACCGTCGTTTCTTGCCATACATCATCCCTTATTTCAGATGTATCCTGAATACCATCCCTGCACTGGGATACTTACATTGGGTCAGTTCCACCACACCACTAATATAATCCTTCCAAAAGTTATACCCGATACCGCAATTCACCGAATAACTATCGTATTCCGCTATCACATTCAGCCCATTCACAGCCTTCATCCAAAAAGAGGTAGCCGGCAGGGCAAACTGAAAATTCACCCCCGCCACAGGTCCGTTCCGGTGATAATCCAGCCGCTTGTTATAGACATAACCGAAGTGCATCCCCAACTCCCCCACATTCTTCACCCCGAAATGCTTGGTGGCAACTATGTAATAGCGGTTCCAGTGTCCGTTACCCACCGAAGACGTACCCGTAAAACCATAATCGTCCTTATTGGGGTCGCCCAGCACATCGTTGGTGGACGGATCGTTCGCCCCCACCACTATCTGCGGTGTCCACTCCTTCCACCATCCCTCCTTCCATACACGCAGCCGGGCGGAAAACTGGCGGTCCTGATTGCGGAACTTATATGAATAACCATACTGGGGCAATCCTATTTTGTGCAGCGTACAGGTATAGCCCACTTCCAGCCACGGAAAAAGGGTGATGTTTATGTAGTAATTCCACGTGTCATAATTCCAATGCTTCGGGGTAGCCGCCACTTGCAGATAGGAAAACCCGCACAGAAAAGTCTTGTCGCGCTGCATATCCGCGCTGGGGGCGTGAAGAAGCCCCGTGGTGCCATATACATATTGAGCCCGCGTATGCTGCAAACCTGCTACCATCAATAATGCCGCCGCACAAATCAACTTCTTTATCATCATCAGTTTTATTCTTATTTCAACAAACCCTCATAAACTCCCATCACCTGCTTTGCAATCTTGTCCCAATCATACGGAGCCATGTCATACTGCACACTATGATAATCCTCGTCTATCACCTTCTGCAATCGAGCGGCAAGAGCATCCACATCTCCACAATGAAAATAGCAGTCAGAAGAAAGACCTACCTCCAGATTGGCAGGAATATTACTCACCACCACCGGCAAGTGATAACTCATGGCCTCCAATAATGCAATAGGCAACCCTTCGTGCGATGAAGGCAGGCAATAACAGCGAGCATTTGTCAGCAACGAGTGCAACTTATGTCCTTTCACGAATCCTGTCAGCACCACGCCTGCCTCTTGCGCCATCTTTTTCAATCCCAGTGAATATTCATCTTCAAAATCCGTATCGCCCGCCAGCACTAACTTACAATCTCCAGCTTCCAACTTCTTGAAAGCTTCTATCAGGTGATGCAGGTTTTTCTCCGGCACAAAACGACACATGCCAAGGATGTACTTTCCTTTCTCAATACCCAGTTCTTCAAAGTATTCGGGATAGTCGCAAATTTCAGGCTTCGGCACACCATTGTAAATCAGATGTACCCTCTCACGCCGATGGTACTTCCGGGCAATCAAATCCTGAATTACTTCAGATATGACGATTACATCATCTGCAAACCTGCATCCCAACCGTTCGCCCAGTTTCAGCACACTTTTGGCGGCAAAGCCCCACTTGTCACGGTCATAGTCGGGCCCGTGATGCGTGAACACCACCTTCATGCCGAGCATCTTGGCGTATGGCACTAACAGCGCAGGCCCGATGGCATGGATATGCACCACATCCGCTCCCAGCTTTTTCGCCTTGTTTACAGCCCGAAACGTATGGACAACCGCTTCGTATGATTTCCTTTTCGGTGCGCTGATATCCACCAGCTTCACCCCCTTCCACTCGGTGAGAGAATCTCTCACATAATCTTTGCGGCGGATGAGAGTGGTGTCCACACCTTTGGCCGCAATGCGGGGAAACAGTTCCTCGCAATGCGTCTCTACGCCACCCATGATATCGGGAATACCACGGGTGCCGGTAACTACTAGTTTCATCAAAATTTTAGATTATTATTAATGAAGGCTACAATCCGAATAGGACAGCCACAATGCATTCAGCCTCATTTCCTGATACAGGAAATGAGGAGATAAGTTTTATCGGTAAATATTAGTTATTAAGAATCCACGCCAAATCCCTCAACAACCAGACAAAGGCAACTTCGCCCCAATTATTTGGCTTTCTATAAAAAATTATTCAATTCTTCTACAAGCCTATAAACAGTAGTAGAAGACTCTTGTTGTGCCGGATTATTCCCATCAAATTGTTTCATGATAGTTTTAGCGTGATTAATGGCTTGTTCTTGTTTAAGAAATAAAGCATTAAACATTTTAGAGCTTACGCCCGACTTCTTTGTATAAGCAAATCCGAGCAAAGTACTCAACATTTTTTCATATCTGGAACGATGCAAAGCCCCCTGATACAGATTGAAGTGAAGCAAGAACCAAAATTCAAAAGCCTGGTTGCTATAAGCCACTTCAAAACCATTCTGGCGAGCTGACAGGATTGCGGAGTTAAAGTTATTTTCTGGAAAATCATCTTTGTCAAAGACCACCCAATTCTGATTGTATGTCCTTCCTCTTTGCCTTTCCTGCTCTTTTATATTGATAGCTTTCTGTACTAATGCTAATGTCCCCATGCCTTGGCCGATAGCTTTCACAGTGGCAGAAGTCAAGCGGAAGGCATTAAAGTAGTCTGGTTCAGTATTAACCCCCTCGCAAATAATCAGAAATGTTTGTTTCACTTCACGCACACCACTGATACGGGTTATCTTTCTTTCGATACGCGGATTCATATTTTTCCTTTTTGTAGCCGCCATAGTTTATTTTTCTCGCGTATTAAACAAACGGGTTAAATCTCCGACAATTGGAATAGCTCCATACTTTCCGGACAGGTAATCTTTTTCAAACGAAGCATCATTACGAACTTTATACTCTGCCAATGAATAAAGTTCGGTTGCTCCATAACGGTCTTTTTGTGTAAACCAAATCTGATCTCGTCGGAATATATTAGCACTCAACAAGTTTGTATCGTGGGTAGTGAAAATCAATTGGGCATTTTTCGGATTTGTTTCTTTTGAATTAAACAAGGTAATAATTCTACACGTAAGAAGTGGATGCATTTTGGAATCAAATTCATCTATAATCAGACGCTTCCCATTATCCAAAGCATCAATAATGGGATATGCTAAAGAAAAATACTTTATTGTACCTTCCGATTCATTTTTCCTGAATGGGAAGGTAACAGCTTTGACTTCATTACCTTCATCATCGTATTGTGTATGCGTACTGACAATAGTATTATCTATTTTTTCAATATTTTCAATACCTAAATCAGCATAACGGGAAAACTCCACAATTCGCTGTTTCATTCTGATGTCATCCAGTTGGATGGTGGCGGTATTCCATATCTTCTCATCATTAGAACCTGAAATAATAGTGGTATCGTTCAACCATTTCATGATCTCCACTGCCGTCGGATCATTGAATTGTGCCGCAACAGAAAGTAATAGTGCATTTGCTCTCACCATTCGTTTACCTGCAAGCTCTTTACCAACGGCAAACTTGGTATGAATATCAAAACTGTCTTTTTCCCGGTAGAATAATTCCACCTCCTTAGCCCTTTTCTTATTAGCTTTTTGATAGAGCCATTCCGAATGTACCGATGAATTGTCAGCTTCAAAACCATAACGATATTGATTATCCTCATCACAGAATATGGCTTCAAAATAACTTGGTTCACCTGCTGTAAGCGAATTTAACCGGAAACTTTCTATATTGACACGTTCCCCTGCCTGAATATCCTTCGATGAATTTATCACATACCACTTGAAGAACTCAAATGCTTTAATGAAATTGGATTTACCGGATGCATTGGCACCGTAAACAACCGCACTCTTCATTAACAATAATCCGGCAGTCCCTACACTAAAGATTATATCTTCAGCCGGAACCTGTATTTCTTTCAAAGCCGATGCCGCTAATGACAATGTAGACTGTTCTTTGAAAGATAGAAAATTTCCTATTGTAAATTGAATAATCATACTTTAATTGCTTTATTCGAGATTTTATCACAAATATAGCTTTTATTTTTCATATAAAGATAACTATCAAGTGAATTATATTATTTTATGTCTAATAACATGCAACAGTTCCTTGCAATGCGTCTCTACGCCAGCCATGATATCTGGGATACCACGGGTGCCGGTAACTACTAGTTTCATCAGAATTTTAGATTATTATTAATGAAGGCTACAATCCAAATAAAAGTTTTGTAATCCGGTGTTTTTTCAAAACAAACCGATACAACAACATCGGAATAATCACACCAGAAAATATCACCAATATAGCCGAAGGAATGAAGACATACCACACATTGCTGTCAATCAGCAATTTCCTCAGTACCGCCTTCACTAATCCCTCAAAAGTAGTATGAAAAAGATAAATGATATAACTTGACTGCGCTATCCACATTAAAAGATGTCTTTCATGGACATCAGTCCAATCATTACAGACAAGTTTCGCTACCTCCATCACGAACCAAATTCCAATGAAAGGCAACATAGCATTTAGCAAAAACATTCCACCTGTTCCTACTCCATTCGTAAAATACAAGAATTCTCCCAATATAAATACTGCCACTGCACATGTACCTTAATCCAGCTGAACTCTTTCAGAAAACGGTGCAGACTGTCATTTTCAAACACGAACACACCAAACATGAAATACATCAGCATACCTGAGAACTGTTCAAGACAAAAGACTCGAGGCAATCCAAACGGAATGAAATGTAAGACAATGCCTAAGACAAACAACTCTACATGTTTCTGCTTTCCTCTGAATAGCGGCACCAGCACAAACATCCACCACAACGCCCAGATAAACCACAGGAAATAGCCTGCCACGGGCATATAAAACATCTCTACGAAAGAAAATATTGTCACGGGATTGTCTACACTCATACTGCCTTGTGTTAAAAGTTTAATGACGATAACCATAACAGAAGTCGTAAGGTAAGGAACCATCAGCCGTCTGACTTTCTTCAACAAAAAATCTCCATAAGTGCTCCTCTTTTTTGTAGCGATATAAACATAGCCACTGACAAACATAAAGAGTGGCATGTGGAAAGTATAAATTACATCATGCACCAGCACATACCATGCCGGCGAATTATCTGGCACATAGTGTCCCATAACCACCAATATAATACAGATGGCTTTCGCTATGTCAAGCGCGATTATTCTATTCATGATTTCAGAATTTCTCTCTTAAATCACCTTGCTCAGGATCTTGTCCTACATCGCACCATTTCGGTTCCAGACAAATATCTTTCCCTTGCAGTGATTTCAGTTTATTGATTAACGCCCATTTCAGCGGATACTTAATATATTTGTGCATTACCGGCGAAGCCGTACCCACCATCCAACAGTTTTTGGGACAACGGCGCACCATGGCGCGAACCTCCTGTGCCTGCTCACTCTCCCATATGGTCATAAAGTCGGGAGTTTCGTGAATATTCCCCATCGACTTTTTCCAGTATTTCTCTTCCAGCCCGTTGCAGGGAAACACATCGCCAAACGGATCAATGAAGAAGTTAGCCGAACCGGCCTCACAAGGCAACATACGGCGACCGCCTTCAATATAATTTATCAACCCCATATTGAACCAGGCACGGAACCAGCTCTTCGGATGACGCTCCTTCAGCTGCCATTCAATGAGTTGCTTGAAGTCACCACACACCTCATTTTTATTAGTGATTACATTGTCTTCTTTGTGGAAGTAGTACGAATTATGAAAAGCAGCTGTGGCGAACTCCATCCCCAAGCTCTTGCTCAGTTGATAGAGCGAAAGCATGTCTTTAGAGTTATTGTTAGACACCGTGCAGCCGAAACCGATATCCTTCAGCCCCATTTCCTTCAATGTCAGCAGTGTGCGAAGTCCCTTGTCGAAACCTCCCGCATGACCGCGCAGTTCGTCGTTCTTGCCACTCAGCCCCTCGATGGAAATGCGGATGCCGATATTTGGAAACTTCTTTGCCAGCGCCACCACACGATCCTCAAACCATCCGCTCGTCGAAATGACAATACGGTCGGTATGCCGGTAGCATTCCTCCACAATCTCCGCCAAATCCTCGCGGACGAAAGGTTCGCCACCCGTCAGGTTGATAAACTTCAACTTAGGCAGTGTTCTCAAATCACTCGCTTTTATCTCTTCGCTTTTGTTGGTGGGATTAAACCAGATGTTGCACATCTTGCACTTCATGGGACAACGATAAGTCAGGATAATACTTGCATCCGTAGGAGTAGGAACAGTTTTTTGATAAGCCATAAATATTATAATATTTTTACATTTTATACACTGTGATTATTTCATTATAATACCTTTCCGCATTATAACGCTTATGTGAAGCGACAGCAATCTTAGTATTGTTGAAAGTCCGACCGTACATCGCTTCAATTTTTTTCTTTAAGTCGGCCGTATTGCGACTTTCGAAAGTCATGCCCGTTTCCTCTGATATCAATTCAGGGATACCTCCAATCCGGGCACCCAGCACCGGAGTACCCAAGCACTGAGCTTCTATCACCGAAAGCGGATTGTTCTCGTACCATTCCGATGGGATGACCGAGAAACGGGCTTTGCCCACCAAGCGCTTGATTTCGCTCCACTGTTTAAAGCCTGCCAGCTCAATGTGCTTGCCTGCCATAGACTTCAACTCGTCTTCCAAAGGCCCTCCCCCAATAATCACCAGTTTATGTTGCGGCAACGCATTGGCCGCTTCAATCAGAGTCTTGGCACCTTTCTCGTGCGAAAGGCGGCCGATAAAGCAATAATAATCATCACGTTGACTGTAATCATCGGCCACACATGGGGCTACATCGATAAAATTGCACAATGTGTGCAACTTTGCAGCAGCAAATCCACCCTGCTTCATCTTGTCGCGCATAAATTGTGAAGGACAGACGAAAGCGTCCGTGCAGTTCTCCAAGCGCTCCCGGTGCCATTTCATTGCCTCACCATAAGAGAGGAAACTTGCCACTTTCGAGTTTTTCATGCATTTATATTCCAACACCTTGTGCTTGTCTGCAAAGCAGGATTCACATACCGTTTCCCCATTCCGCAAACAATCGTATCGAGGGCACAGCAATTTATAGTCGTGTAGGGTCCACACCACCTTTATACCCCTTTCGTGCGCCATCTCTGCAATGACCGGCGAAAGTTGCGAATGGATGTTGTTGAGATGTACCACATCCGGATGGAAATCATTGAGCAGCGCATTGAACTTCCGCTGTACCTCCCGCGTGCCAAACGGTCTCATCAATGCCTCAATCATGCCCGTTCCGAGTTTGAATTTCACCTCAGAAGGAAAATACTTGCTCCATTGAGTTTTCAGATTTTCAGGGTAGTCCATAGCAAACACTGCCACTTCGTGACCGTGCGCTTTGAGCAGTTGCTCCAAGTTGAGTGTATGGACACAGTCACCACCCCGGCGGTAATAGAATTTATTAGCCAGTAAGATTTTCATATATAAACATTAATTATATGACCTGCAAGATTTTCAAGGCTGCAAAGCCTGATTAAGTTATTTTGTTATACACTTCAAGAGTAAAGAATATCAACTAATTCTCACATCTGACATTCGCACAACTCCGCCAGTTTTTCCATCGATCTCTCCCGCTCTCTATGCATTATCTCATTCACTTTAGCATAGTCAATCTGCCGGTCTGCTAAAGAGAAGTCATTAAAATCTGTGACAATTCGGTCTTCCAGTCCTGTCAGTTGAAGTATACTTTGATTTCGTGCTCCAGTCTTGTTGTTAGGCAGAACTTCCAGAAATGGAGTATGGAAGTTAATGGCAAAAGCTGTTCCATGGAAACTATCGGTAAGCATGTAACGTGCATTCTTGATATACGAAAGGAATGTACCTATTTCCGGACAAAACACAAATCTGCCCCCTCGGGCTAACTGGTGAAACGTAGGAGACACACGTACTAACGGCAGACCGACATGAGCGGCAAAACGCTTGGCATAATCGTCCAACCGGGGATTGTTATGTATTTCATAAATCAATACATACTCTTTTTTCACATCTTCTTCAATATACCCACTCCACTGACTGGAGTCAAGCAATAAAGTAGGATCCAGTACTTGTCCTCCACAGTCAATCCCCCACTCCTCTAAAAGCTTCACGGCACTGCTTTCACGTACGGTAAGCGCATCATATTTTGACAGTAACCGCTTATAAGATGCAATAATAATGTCCGAAAACTCAGTGCGGCCAAAGCTGCCTGCATACGATACCTTACGTATACCTTCCTTTACAAAAGAAAGAAAATAGGCTTCATCATATCCTCCATCCAGCAACGGTCCCCATACCTGGTCACTACCCGTCATAAACACATCCGCTTGAAGCGACTCCAACTCCTCCATTGAATAGCAACGGGGAGTCAGCTTTAGATACCGCCTACGCATTTTATCGAAACGTAACGCCGCTATTTTCTCACCCGGATACCGCAAAGCCACGTATGCCATACGTTTAAACAAACTGTTTTTCCATAATGATTTTCCTTGCAGCGATGTGAGAATTCCTTGCAGTCCCACCTCATCGCGTTTCCAATAATCAATAATCTCACACTGATGTCCCAAAGATTCAATCACCCGGAGGGTTGCAATGGACTGCAACAACGAACCGTAATTATTGGGCGTATGTCTGGTAATCACTTTAATTTGCATCGTTAAAAAGAATGAAGGGTTATTTTAGTATTCTGTTTCTTAAATCGGGCAGTTTAGCAAGAGTCCGATAGCAGATAATGGGTAAGCGAGGCAGCATTTCCACCACCATGCGCAACAATCTTTGCTGCCTCCGTTCCGCACGGACTGCACGGACATAACGTTTCTTACAAGGTCTTCCCCTGTAGACCGGCTCGGTCACTTGTTTGCGCCACACATCCTTGAGCGAAAGTGCAGGCTCCACTTCGGAAAATGACCGGGGTTCCAGATTCAGGGAAACACATTGTTGAAGCAATTCATCCCCCTTCTGAGTATGAACCGTTACCAAAGTCTCTCCCAACTCATTGTGCGAGCAGATAGTCCAAGGATCCATCAGCGTGATGTCCGCTCCTGCTTCCATACCAAAAGAATCCCCACAGATGCCGCATCCAGGCACCGTCCACAATCGTTTACCGAACGGGATTTGAGCTGCCCTGGAATAGGGCAGCTCAAATCCGTCCACTCTCACGATTCCCGGCCAACCATCTCCGCGATAGCGGGGTCGGAATTTTAAATTTGGAGGAACGGACGTACCCATCATCTTAGCCAGGAAACGTGTGGAGTCCAGTGTTTTCTGTTGCTTACAAAAGATACACACCCGGACAACCTCATCGCATTTATCCTTTATGATGGAGTTCAAGGCTCTCAACTGGCAGGCCGTCCCCACTAACATCAATCGCTTGCAAGGTTGAATCCGGTCAATTTCCGTGCAAGCCATCACGGAGTGATACACGGAATTTGGCATATCTCCGAATGAAGGAATATGCTCACGGGTATAAAACTCACCTTGGGCAAAAGGGAAAGAATCTGTACACTTCAACGAATAAGCCCCGTCTACCATGCCATTCTTTAAGGAATCGATGATCAATGTTTTACATACACCACCCGAAGAAGATTCCCTACGGATACGGTTGTCCGCATGATATCCCAAGTAGTATTTCTTTTGTGCAAAGCCATCAAAATAGCCTTCGTAACCATACTCTTTGTTAGCCGGACAACTTCTCACACATTTGCCGCAAGCGATACAAAGCGCAGCATTTATCTTTATATCGTGCAACCCGTCATGCCGCAAAGATAATGAAATGGCATTTTCAGGACACACCGCATAACAAATGCCG
Organism: Phocaeicola sp. RTP21359st1_B8_RTP21360_211022; assembly: GCF_040911965.1. Lineage (NCBI taxonomy): Bacteria > Pseudomonadati > Bacteroidota > Bacteroidia > Bacteroidales > Bacteroidaceae > Phocaeicola > Phocaeicola sp. RTP21359st1_B8_RTP21360_211022. The sequence goes on along the minus strand of NZ_JBDFXP010000069.1, from coordinate 4,505 downwards.
CACTGCTGGCACCGGTCAAATGTGTAAGACAGTTTTTTTTGATTTAGTTTTAACATGGCAAAGAAGAATATATAGACCTATTTTCTTGAAAGCAAATAGCCGGCAGGCATAAACGCCAGCACAAGGCATTTGCCGATAAACGAATACACGTCAGTGATGAGTGTACGATAGAAACACTCCATGGTAGCTTCACGTTGATAAGCGGGAGTGAAAATCGTCATCCAATGCACATCGGCAGAAAATGATTTTTCACTCATGCACGTCCATACAGATTGTTTGTTTTGACTCTTCATTGTAACTTTTATTTTATCAATTTTAAATTATCTTTCTGGTCATTCTCTCCTCACATTATTTATCTGCGTACGAATATTACCCGTGGACGTCCCCGACTTGAATGTCAGGAACTGCTGGAGCGCCTCTATGAAATCCTTGCTTACCATACGTTCGGCAGTAAGGATGGTATGCTTATGCATATCATTCACCACAAGGTTCGCCAAGTCCGATGCACTGCGGCAATCAGCTATGCGGCGGATGATATCATTCAGTTCCCAGTCATCAGAGTAGTAAATGCACAACGTGCCACGGGCAATACGCACTGCCTCATCCTCCTCTTTCTCTTCCATACCATTGTTCTGTGTTCTCACATGGGCGAACTCAGCACCATAAAAATTTTGCACTACCTCTGTAGCGTTGGGCAGTATTTGATTGTTACCGCCATGAATGTTGATAACAACACTTGCCCTCGCAGTATTTTGAGATTCTTTAGTCTCGTTTTTCATTATCGTTTTATCTTGATTTCTAATTATTCCCGATTATTTTAAATCATAGAGTGATTATTTTAAATCGCTATTGTCCTCCTGAAAATTTACTCTGTACTTTGCAGACACAAAATTCTACGCTACACATTATGAATAAAGATTTTTTTAAATCAAGCAACCCATCGCGCTTCCACTCCCTGCGCGACACCCGGCCTGAACCCACCACCTGGCAGGTTCTTTTCAAGGAGATAACCAACAGCACCCACACCGCCGCCACCCGTCATTACCGCGCCCATCTGGCCACGCTGTCCGACATCGAGGCGACAGGCGACGCGCAGCAGCTGGAGCAGTGGAAGCTCACCAAAAGCAACCTGAAGAACGCACAGCCGGCATTCATCCCCTCCGTCCTGCTGGAGGGAGGGAGAACCTACGCCCATGTCAAGGGATTCACGGGATTTATCATGGTGGACATAGACGGCATCCCCCCCGAGCGATTCGCCGCCATCCTGACTTTGGTAAAGGAGGATATTCATTCCTTTTTGGTGTACATCACCATCTCGGGATGCGGCATCCGGGTCATCAGCCACGTGGAGGGCGGAGTGACCAAGGCCAACTACCGCATGGTATGGGAGTGGGTGAACGACCATTACGCTCGCCTGTGCGAAGTGGAGATTGACGGACAATGCAAGAACGCCACGCGCATGTCGGTCCTCTGCCACGACCCCGAAGCCCTGCTCCGCCCCGAAGCCTCCTCCTTCCACACCAGCGGAATGAAGCCCCGCGAGAAGCCGAAGCGCGGCACTGCCGTGACCGTGACGGCAGAACGTGCCTACAAGATTATCCGTGCACAGTTGGAAGAGGAAGGAATAGCATACGCACCGGGCAGCTACAACGACTACGTAAGCCGTTGTTTCTATCATACCAACCGCTACGGTGTTCCGCAGGCGGACGCCGAGGCATGGGCCCTCCGGACTTTTCCCGATTATCCGCGCGAGCAGCTGCTGCCCATCGTAAAAAGTTGTTACTCGCTCACGATGGAGTTCAACACCGTTCCCCTGCCCCGTTTCGTCCGAAAAAAGGAGAAAGAGAATGATTCCTCTCATAAGAAGGCCACCGTGGAGGAGATGGAGGAGTTTATCAACGGCTATATGAAGTTCCGGATGAACATGCTTACCCACCAGATTGAGACACAACTGATTGCTGATGCGTACACCGACCGTCCCGAAGCTTCCGCCTGCCACTGGCAACGGCTCACCGACCACATCGAGAACTCCCTGTGGTGCGCTATGCAACACCATGGCATGGCGGTCAACCTGAACGAGCTGCATACGCTGCTCGGCAGTGATTTCGTCAAGGAATATCATCCGTTGAAAGAGTATCTGGACGGTCTGCCGCCCTGGGACGGAGAGACCGACTACATCGGCCGGCTGGCCGCCATGGTGCATGTCAAGGAAAGTCCGCACAGTCCGTTGCAGCAGGACAAAAGCCGGGAACGGAACGACCTCTCCGAAACTCCCGTCCGCTTTGCCGACATCCTGAAACGGTGGATGGTGTCCATGATTGCCGCCGCCCTGAACGAGACCGTGGTGAACCAGGTGATCCTCACCCTGATAGGGCGGCAGGGCAGTTACAAGACCTCGTTCATGCAGCATATCCTGCCGCCCGTATTGTCCGAATATTACACCACAAAGAGCAACTCTAGCCGCATGACCAAGGACGACCTGTTCACCATGACCGAGAACCTGGTGATCAATCTGGAGGAGATCGACACCATGCCCCCCTCGGAGCTGAACCAGCTGAAGGCGATGGTGACGCAACGCTACGTGGACGAGCGCCGAGCCTACGGACGCAACAAGGTGCACCTGCCCCATGTAGCCTCGTTCGTAGCCACCGGGAACAATCTCCAGTTCCTCACCGACGACACGGGGAATCGGCGATGGCTGCCCTTCGAGGTGGAGGACATAGACAGCCCGTGGGAGGCGGACATCCCCTACGAGGGCATCTACAGCCAGACGTACGCGCTCTACCAGGATGTAAATTTCCGTTACTGGTTTACCGATAAAGAGATCCAGCAGCTGCGCGGCCATGTGCAGCAGTTTGAGGTGCCCCGTCCGGAGTACGAACTGATCCTGACCTACTACCGCAAGCCCGTGGGGCTGGAACGGGGAGTCTATACCACCAGCAGCCAGATCATCGGTCGTTTCGGCAACACCTCGCTGCGGCTGAGTCTCCAGAAGGTGGGCCGTGCCATGCGCGAGCTGGGCTTCCGGCAAGTAAAGGCCTCCAACGCAAACTATTGGGTGGTGGTGGAGCGCACTACCGAAGAGGTACAGCACTTGCTGCCGGCCGAAGCGGAACAGGCGGATCCCCCCGGCGAAAAGCCTTCCGAGGAGAATACCGAACTCCCCTTCTGACACCCTTAGTGGAGGATATGGAGGATATTTTTCAAACTTTCCATTATATGAAAGTAAGAAGTATCTTCCTTTAAAGGAAAGAATAATAAGTATATCATTTATATAAGTTATATAATATCCCTCCATATCCTCCACTAAAATTGATATTCAAGCATTTACAAAAAAACAATTCAAGAGCCATGAACAAACAAGAACTCGCCCTGCAATATTTTCCCGATGCCACTTCCGCCACCGCCGTGCGCCACCTCACACGCTGGATAGCCCGTTGCCACCCCTTGGTCGAAGCCCTCACCGGAACCGGCTACCAAAGCCGGAACCGCACCTTCACCTGGAAGCAGGTGACCCTGATCCGCCAGTACCTGGGCGAGCCATCCGCCACACCCTGACCCCATTCCGAAAGAAATTTTTCCATAGACGGACATAAACAGACATAGACGGACACTGCGATTTTGAGGGGTGATACCTTTGCACACGTCAAAGAGATGCGACGGACAGACTAAGTCTGTTCAGCGGACAAGCTAAGTCTGTTCAACGAACAGGTTAGGTCTGTTCAACGGACAAGCCAAGTCTGTTCAGCACATTCTCCAAGACCTGCCGGCCCGGTGGATATTCCGGACAGTCCGCTACAGCCGCGCAGTGACTGAGTGTTTAACCATTAAAAACAAACCGATTATGTCGATCAATTACAGTATTGCCATGCTTGGCAACCCCATCGATGAGGATGCGCCCAAAAAGGCCTATGCCAAGTCACAGTACACCAACATCCTGACACTGGACAAGTTTGCCGGGCACATCGCCAGCCACGGATCCAAGTACAACCGCGCCGACATCTATGCCGTGCTGATGCAAACCGTGGACTGCATGCGTGAAATGCTGCTGGAGGGAAAGCGCATCGAGATGGGCGACCTGGGCGTGTTCAGCATCAGCATCCAGAGCCGGGGGGCGGAAAACCTGGAAACCTTTAACCCCGCCATACACATCGAACAACTCAACGTGAACTGGACTCCCGGCGACCGGTTCCGAAACTTACTGGAGGACGCCGTGTTCAACCTCGTGCCCTCGCGCCGTGCCGCCAGAATCCTGCTGAAGAGCATCAAGGCGGGCGAGACCACCGTGGACCTGACGGGAGGAGAAGGAGGAGGCAACGAAGCCAACCAGCCCACCGAAGGACAGGTGTGACCCGGTCGGGACGGACTGCATGTCCGTCCCGGTAATTTCCCGAACTCTTATGGAGAACTAAAATTTAAAGAATAATGAGGTAAGCACTCAATTTAGGGCATCCCCCTTCGAAAGGGCACTTTTCAGTGCCCTAAACCGAGTTTTGTTAATTAAT
>NZ_JBDFXP010000068.1:0-16488 GCF_040911965.1 Phocaeicola sp. RTP21359st1_B8_RTP21360_211022 | reverse complement strand
GTTACAAAGCATGTTTTTATAACGGAGGACACCGGAGGAAAAAGACACACACATTATAATATTCGCACGCGCGTATAGGGACGGAAAAAGGAAGGGACCCATACGAAGATAGCAGACGGAAAACAAGGAAAGACGGAAAAGAAGCAAGCCCGAAGAAAAACCGGACAGGTTACGAAACACAAACCACAGAGCTCTCAAAAGTGCTGACTCCGCAAACACTGGGGAAAAACTGTAGGAAAAAAATGCCGAGAAGAAAAAAAATCATTTTCTTACATCTCGACGGTTGTTCGGAAACACCATCAACTTCAAGAACCAATACTTACACCCAGACAAAAGCAAAAAACATCTACTTTATCCATCAAGCTACACATATTCCAATCCACAAATAAAAGACAACCTGTTCTATTTAAAGAAGAAAAGTTTTCAGTAGATTTGCACTATATAAAGATATACAATGAAGAAAATAATTATCGCCATCGATTCATTCAAAGGCTGTCTAACTTCAGCAGAAGCAGGAAAAGCTGCCGAAAAAGGTATCAAAAGCATAAATCCTTCCTGCCACACTTCAGTTATTCCCATCGCTGATGGCGGTGAAGGTTTACTGGACGTACTCATCACAGCCACTAAAGGGAAATATATAACCTTATCGGCACATGGACCGCTAATGAAAATGGCAAAAACACATTACGGTCTGTCCGGCAATGGCAGAACAGCTATTATAGAAATGGCTGCCATCAGCGGACTACCTCTCGTACCTATTGAACAAAGAAATCCTATGCTGACAACAACCTTTGGTACAGGAGAATTGATAAAAGACGCATTAAACAAAGGATGCAGAAATTTTATAATCGGTATTGGCGGAAGCGCGACTAATGACGCAGGATTAGGAATGCTACAGGCACTAGGTTTCCGCTTTCTAGACAAATCAGGGCATACCTTAGGTACAGGAGGCCAAATAATGGAAGCCGTGGCAAACATAGACACATCCGGTATTCATCCCGCACTAAGAGAAACACACTTCATGGTAGCATGTGATGTAGCCAACCCTTTCTACGGCCCTGACGGAGCGGCATATATCTTTGCACAACAAAAAGGAGCCGATTCAAATATGGTGCAAAGACTGGATGAAGGCATGCAATCATTAGCCGAAGTTATAAAGAAAACGACAGGAAAAGATATCACGAACTACCCCGGTGCAGGTGCAGCCGGAGGCATGGGTGGTGGACTACTGGCTTTTTTTAACGCAGAGCTAAAACCGGGAACAGAATTATTATTGAAAGCCATCGACTTCTCCGAAAAAATAAAAGGAGCAGACCTCATTATTACGGGCGAGGGAAAAGCAGACCGGCAGACAGCTATGGGAAAAGTACCATACGGAATACTAAAGGAAGCACAAAAAGAACATATTCCCGTTATTGTACTGGCAGGCAGTATAGAAAACCTGCCGGAATTAAACAAAGCGGGATTCAAAGGTATATTCTCTATAGCCCCCGGCCCCATCACCCTGGAGAAGGCAATGGAACCGGAGTTTGCTAAAGAAAATATCACCCGGCTGGTTTCCCAACTCTATTCAGTTATAACTAGCTTCGGCTAATTTGCAAGCCTTTGTCGGACAAAGCCATATCAACGAAACGGGCACAACTGTTGGGTGGGTTCTGAGTAAGAATACTTCGAATACGTATAGCAGCCTCAGGATCTTTAGCCACCATATAAAGATAGCCGCCTCCCCCCGCACCTGGCAATTTATATCCCAGGCAATAATCATCAATCCGGCGAATGATAGTCTCAACTGCCTCGGGATTAGTGCCGGGATCCAACGCTTGGTTCAGCTTCCAGCTTTTACCAACCAAACGCCCCATTTCATCGAAATTCCCACGCTGAATGGCTTCGTACAAGTCAAGAGCATGCCCCTTCATACCGCCAAGTATAGACAAATGCTCTGTGGAGTTGAGGAACATGCTACGCACGATTTCAGCTAAAATTCCTTTGGCTGTACGGGTAATTCCCGTGTAATAAAGCAAATGGCACTTCTGATATTCGCCACCTGTAAACAAATAATCGGGCAACCAGCGCACTAACGGACTCTGATCCATACCTGCATGAGTCTGCAATAATTTCACTCCACGAAGCACACCTCCGTATTGATCTTGCCACCCCCCTCCGGTAGTCAGTAACTGTTCCAAAATAAGCGTACGGTTACATATCTCGTTCTTATCCCAGTTCAGTCCGCAAAAATCAGAGATTGCCCCCAGCACAGTTGATGCAAGAATAGAACTTGTACCCAGACCGGAGCCCGCAGGAATCGCAGAAAGCAGAGTGATTTCCATTCCGGAGCCAAACGCCTTCAACTGCTCTTCCAATGAAACATACGATTCGGTGGAAAAGCCCGGCTGGAAACCTGCCAGCACCAATGCCGCTTTAGGTATAGAGAATGGGGATCCCACTTGCATGAAATCCCTTACCTCCCCGTAAGTTGTAACCACTTCCATAGCGCCTAAGTCTATAGAACGAAGAATTATCTTATACTCCCGACAGGGTTTCACGTAAACTTGTAGAGGAGGCTGCCCGTTCAACTCAATAGCAATATTCACCACATTCCCCCCTTCATTCAAGCAATAAGGTGGAGTATCCGTCCATCCGCCGGCCAGATCAATACGGACCGGACTACGCCCCCAGACAATCTGATCGGAGTACACTGACAAATGCGGTTGCTGCCTCTTGGCTAAAGCCGAAGCAGTAAGTCCGTCGCGCATCAAACGAAAAGCCTCATTCTCATATTCCCGATAAGCCAGCCCCTTAAGCTGCTGCACCCGGGCACGGAACATATTATCACTGATACGTGTCATCAGCGGAGCCGATTCTGATAAAGGCTCAGGCAACGACAGATCATACCGAGCAAATTCTCCAGCAGCATTCTCCAAATTTAGCTGATAAAAGACACTTCGTTCATAATTATGCGCCAATGCCGGCCAATTCTTTATCCGGAAAGCTTCACGCTGTTCTGCCAGACGATAAAGATTAGAATAAGCAGATATATCATCGGCAGATAACTTACGACAGCGTTGCCATATTTCTTTTCCTTGCTGTAATGCCGGTTCAGAGACCATCCAGCGCATAACTGCTCCCAATTCCTCTACAGATGAGCAAACCGGAAACAAACGCGCGGCCTGCAAGTCGTGACCGTTTTCTATTTCTTCCACCGAAATGCCGCGTACAGCACACCACTCACCTACAGACATTCCTTGATAATATGTTTCTTCCTTAGCCAAAGCTCCCTTGAAAGTATCATTGAAGCCGTATGGACGCGCTACATAGCCAGATTCTCCAAAAGGAACCACATCAATACACACACCGGACGGAACCTCTAGGTTCCAATTATTAGCGGGAACCCCTGTTATGATGGTCTGGTGATGGATATTCCATCCTGCTCCTACATAACTGTTCTCTATCCATATTTCCGAATTTTGTGAGGTAAGTTGATAACCTACCTCAGCATTTTGAACAAACATGGCCGGATGCGGTTTTACCTTCTTGTGCATAATCTCCCGCTGGTCGTTTACCAGATTTTGTACTGCCAATGTAGAAGAAATAAGTTCACGACTGGTTCCGTAATGATAAAACTCCCCTCCGGGCAACGGCAGAATAGCCACACTCAGCTTGTTAAGTTCATCGTCCATCATACGCGGGTGCTCTCCCAATGTAAGTCCGAAATCAGAATACATGTCATAATAAGAGAGTTTTCCTTCCTTATAAGATCGTTTTACCAACAGACTAACCGCACGGTCACTTAACAGCCAAATTCCGATATCCATCAGAAAAAGATGGGTTTGCATTAATTTCCCCAATTCCTCCACCGAAGGTTTTTGAAGCATGAAATCAAGCTTATCGGGAGTAGCCCGTGAAGAAACAAAAACACCATGGTTTTTTGCCAGATTAGGATCTACCCATAAACCGTAACACACCACATCCGCATCAGGAATAGTCTGAAGCGGTTGGCCCGCACGGATATAAACATCTCCACTTGCAATCAATGTATGAAGAGAAGACGGAGCTTTCTCCATGATTTGTTCATATAAAGGGAGCTGGAGGGAAAGCAGATTTTGTGACAGCCGTTGTCCTCTGGCCCACCGGAATACAGGAATGGGAGTAAGAATTTTGCCGGATGGCGCATATCCGGGCAAACGACGACTCTGCCCGCCTGCATGAAGTAAAATACGTTTTTCTTTTCCCAGCCAAGTAAGAAAATCGCTGTCAGGAGCTACTTTCTGACAACAAGCCTCCAACAGCCATGCAGTCCCCCCGCCTGATCCTAGCTTACTACCTATAGGATCGGAAGTACAAAACCACTCTGTCTGGTCCGCTTTCTCTATATCATGAAAACATTCCACCAGATTAGGGGGAAGTGATAATAATTTTTTCATAGCACATCTTTGTTTTTATTGCACACAAAGATGCTTATTTTCCCCTAATAAGCCAAAAGATAAGACATGAATTTTAATCAGTAAATTCAAAAACACGCTCATCCAATGACTTCACTTCCTTAAAGCCCGGTTGTGCAACAGGCACACCGAATGGCATCTGCGCTATCAATTTCCAGTCATCAGACAAATTCCAAACTTTACGTACTTCATCATCAATCAGCGGATTATAATGCTGCAAAGACGCCCCCATTCCTGCATCTTCCAGCATGGTCCAGACTGCCAACTGATGCATAGCATCGGTCTGCTCTGCCCAGATAGGGAAATTATCTTTATAAGTGGGGAAACTTTCCTGCAAAGAGCGAACGATAGCCATATCTTCAAAATAGAGAATAGTACCATATCCACAAGCGAAACAGCCATCAATCTTTTCTTCGGTCTTGCCAAATACCTCAGCCGGAACTCGCTTACGCAAGACATTTTTTACAATGTTCCACAACTTTTCATGCGCCTTACCTGTTAATAACACAACACGAGTGGTTTGAGAATTGAAAGCTGAGGGGACAAATTCTACAGCAAAACAAATTAAATCTCTTATTTCTTTATCAGACAATGTCGATTTGTTTTGGATCCGATAAAATGTACGACGGGCTTTCAGAGCCTCCTTAAAACTTTTTGTCATATAAAACAACGTATTTATGGGTTATTATAAATGAAGAACAAACAGGTAACAAAAGAAGTTCACTTTTTTTGCTTTTTTCAATGCAATAACCTATTTTTGTTAGCTAATTATTAACATTAAAAACAACACATTCAATGAAAGATTTTCTAAAATTTACGTTTGCCAGCGTCATCGGCGTCATTCTGGCAGGCGTAGTGTTCACTATACTAGGGATTATCACTCTGGTTGGCATAGTCGCCTCATCGGATACTGAAACGGTGGTGAAAGACAACTCTATCTTCGTACTCGACTTTAAAGGCAGTTTGTCCGAACGTGTACAGGAAAACCCACTCCAACAACTTTTGGGAGAAGAATTTGAAGCATACGGTTTGGATGACATTCTAGCTTCTATCAAGAAGGCAAAAGACAATGACAAAATCAAGGGTATTTATATCCAACCTTCTTATCTGGAAGCATCATACGCTTCCTTAGAGGAAATACGCAATGCATTACTGGATTTCAAAGAAAGCGGCAAATTCATCGTTGCTTATGCAGACCAATATGCACAGGGGATGTATTATCTTTCCAGCGTGGCCGATAAAATAATTATCAATCCGCAAGGAAGTATTGGATGGCACGGAGCAGGCATGCAACCTGTTTTCTTCAAAAATCTGGTTTCCAAACTAGGACTGGAAGTACAGGTATTCAGAGTGGGCACTTACAAATCAGCCGTGGAACCGTTTATTGCTACAGAAATGAGTCCGGCCAACCGCGAACAGATGACCGAATGTCTGGAATCTGTCTGGCATCGTATTCTTGCAGATGTATCCGACTCACGACGCATCCCGACAGATACTCTGAATGCTTATGCTGACCGATATATGGATTTTTGTCAGGCAGAAGAATATATTCAATGCAAACTGGCAGATACCCTGATGTATAAAGATGAGGTTATTTCCTATCTGAAACAATTAAGCGGTCGTGACGAAAACGACAAACTAAACAGTCTTTTCATAGAAGACATGATAAACGTCAAGAAAAATGTGCCCAAAGACAAAAGTGGAAATATAATAGCCGTATATTATGCATACGGCGAGATCCTGGATGCTCCCGGCAGTTCCACAGAAGATTGTATTGATGTACAAAAGATGTGTAAAGACCTGCGCAAATTACGTGATAACGATGACGTAAAAGCTGTTGTATTACGCGTCAACTCACCGGGTGGCAGCGCATACGGTTCAGATCAAATATGGCGTGAAGTAGTAAGACTGAAAGAGAAAAAACCGGTAATCGTTTCTATGGGAGATTATGCTGCATCAGGAGGCTATTACATTTCCTGCGCTGCAAACCGCATTTTCGCTGACCCGACTACGCTGACTGGTTCTATCGGCATATTCGGCATGATGTATTCAGGTGAGAAACTGTTTACTGAAACTTTAGGACTAAATTTTGATGTAGTGAAAACTAATAAAATGGCTGATTTGGGTGCCAGCCTAGGTCCGGTTCTCACCCGCCCGCTAAATGCATCAGAACAAGAATTAATGCAGAACTATGTCAACCGAGGATACAAGCTGTTCGTAAACCGTTGCGCTGAAGGTAGAAAAATGTCTACAGAGGCTATTGAAAAAGTTGCTGAAGGCCGTGTATGGACCGGTGCCATGGCAAAAGACCTTGGTCTGGTAGACGAGCTGGGAGGTATAGACAAAGCATTGAATGCCGCCGCCACCCAAGCCGGTATCGAAAATTACAGTATTATCGGCTATCCTGAAAAAGAAAATATTTTCGCAAGCCTGCTGGGAAATCAGAAAAAACATTATATAAACAGCGAAATTAAAGAATATTTGGGAAGCTATTATAACAGCTTCAAGGCGCTGGAGAACATAAAAGACGCCAACTGTATACAGGCACGTATGCCGTTTGACCCTAATATCCAATAAATTGCACATGGAAGGTAATCTTATCAAGATAAACAAGTGGCTATATCCGGTTTCATGGATTTATGGGACCGGTGTATGGCTGCGTAATAAATTGTTTGACTGGGGAATATACAAAGAACGTAAGTTTGATATCCCGGTCATCTCGGTAGGCAACATCACCGTAGGCGGAACCGGAAAGACCCCCCATACAGAATACCTGATAAGATTATTGCAGAAAGATTACAAAGTAGCCGTACTAAGCCGCGGCTACAAACGCAAATCCAAAGGCTTTGTACTTGCCAGACCGGATACGTCCGTACAGATGATAGGTGACGAACCTTTCCAAATGAAACAGAAGTTTCCGGATATCCATATGGCAGTAGACCGGGACCGTTGTCATGGCATAGAGCAGTTATGCAATAGTCACATCGCCCCTGGAACAGAAGTGATTATTTTGGATGATGCTTTCCAGCACCGATATGTAAAGCCCGGAATAAACATCTTATTAGTAGATTACCACCGACTGATTTGCGAAGACACCTTGCTGCCTGCCGGACGAATGCGCGAACCTGAAAACGGAAAAAGCCGGGCACATATTGTCATTGTCACTAAATGTCCTAAGGACATCACCCCTATGGATTTAAGAGTCTTAAGCAAGCAAATGGAACTTTACCCCTATCAGCAGCTCTACTTCACAACATTAACATACGGCAAGCTGCATCCGTTGTTTACAGCAGGGAATGCAGTTTCATTAAAAGAGATAGAAAAAGACAAGCATATCCTATTGGTGACAGGCATAGCCTCCCCAGCAAAACTCATTCAAGATTTATCACCATACAATGAGCACATTGAGTCACTGGCTTTCAGTGACCACCATGACTTTACAGCAAGAGATATGGAACTGATAAAGAAGCGTTTCATGAAACTTCCGGAAGGTAAACGCATGATTATCACCACTGAAAAAGACTCTGTACGACTAGCAGCCCATCCACTGATGGACGAAATGCTGAAACCTTATATATATATGCTGCCCATTGAGGTAGCCTTTTTACAAGACCAACAAGAACTGTTTAACTCAAATATAACCGACTATGTTAGAAAAAATTCAAGAAACAGCAACTTTTCTTAGAGAAAAGATGCATACCAGTCCCGAAACTGCTATTATATTAGGTACCGGCTTAGGAAGCCTGGTACACGAAATTACCGATAAATACGAGATCAGTTACAAAGATATCCCTAATTTCCCTGTTTCAACCGTAGAGGGACATAGCGGTAAATTGATTTTCGGCAAATTAGGTAATAAAGACATCATGGCTATGCAAGGACGTTTCCACTTCTATGAAGGATACTCCATGAAAGAAGTTACTTTCCCCGTACGGGTGATGCGTGAATTAGGCATCAAAACATTGTTCGTATCCAATGCAGCTGGAGGTACGAATGCAGACTTTGAAATTGGTGATCTGATGATTATCAGAGATCATATCAACTTTTTTCCCGAACATCCGTTGCACGGCAAGAACATTGAATACGGCCCCCGTTTCCCGGATATGAGTGAAGCCTACTCCAAAGAACTGATAGACAAAGCACTGGAGATCGCTAAAGAAAAAGGTATCAAAGTACAACAAGGAGTATATATCGGTACACAGGGACCTACCTTCGAAACTCCGGCAGAATACAAGATGTTCCACATTCTTGGAGCTGACGCCGTAGGTATGTCTACCGTTCCTGAAGTTATTGTAGCAAACCATTGTGGCATCAAAGTGTTTGGAGTATCGGTTATCACCGACCTAGGCGTGGAGGGAAAAATTGTGGAAGTTTCACACGAAGAGGTTCAGAAAGCGGCAGATGAAGCGCAACCGCGCATGACTACCATTATGCGTGAAATGATTAATCGAATTTAAGAACATGCAGGAAATAAACAGAACAGAAATAGCGACCTTAGGTGAGTTCGGTCTCATTAAACATCTAACGAAGGATATCGAGTTAAAAAATCCGGAAACCCAATATGGTGTGGGAGACGATGCAGCCGTATTGGAATTTAAAGATAAAGAGGTATTGGTGACCACAGACTTACTGATGGAAGGGGTACATTTTGATTTGGTTTATACCCCATTGAAACATTTGGGATATAAATCGGCCATCGTAAACTTCTCGGACATTTATGCTATGAATGGTACTCCAAAACAAATCACAGTTTCTATCGCACTGTCCAAACGCTTTTGTATTGAAGATTTAGAACAGTTCTATGATGGGCTAAAACTGGCTTGTGAACTACACCATGTAGATATTGTGGGTGGAGATACAACTTCATCCGTAACCGGGCTCGCCATCAGTATTACTTGCATAGGTGAAGCGGACAAGGACAAAGTGGTTTATCGCAACGGCGCACAAGATACAGACTTGATTTGTGTCAGCGGTGACTTGGGAGGAGCTTATATGGGACTTCAACTTCTAGAGCGTGAAAAGGCTGTTTTCCAAGGAGAAAAAGAAGCAAATCCGGATTTTTCCGGAAAAGAATATATTTTGGAACGTCAGTTAAAGCCTGAAGCACGTAAGGATATCATTGAGAAACTGGCAAAAGCGGGAATCAAGCCCACCGCTATGATGGATATTTCCGACGGCCTTTCTTCGGAACTGCTACATATATGCTCACAAAGCGATACCGGCTGTCGCATTTACGAGGAAAGAATTCCCATTGATTACCAAACGGCTGTAATGGCGGAAGAACTGAATATGAATGTGACAACATGTGCTTTAAATGGTGGTGAGGACTATGAGCTATTATTTACTGTACCTTTAACAGAGCATGAACGAGTTTCGGCTATAGAGGGTATAAAAGTGATTGGTCACATCACCAAACCGGAGCTGGGATGTGCCCTGATTACCCGTGACGGACAAGAGTTTGAGCTGAAAGCGCAAGGTTGGAATCCACTAAAAGAAAAATAATTTTAATTAAACAACACTGATAATAAGCACCTTATGTTTTTATCAGTGTTTTTTTTTAGAAATAGTTTGTAGTTTAAAAAAGTTTCACTACCTTTGCAACCGCAAACAAGAAATAATGGTGCCATAGCTCAGTTGGTAGAGCAAAGGACTGAAAATCCTTGTGTCCCCGGTTCGATTCCTGGTGGCACCACTTTGAAGAAAAAAAGGCAGTAAAATCCTGATTTCCAAACGGAATCAGGATTTTTTGTTTTCTCACAAAACGCAAATACAACAATATAGACTGGATGACGAGGTATACGAGCTTAGGGATCAGGAACAATGAACATCCTGTTCTTCATTCTGAAGACAAAACTTCTCCTGAAACGGGTATTCGGAAAAGAGACGGAAATGCGTACCCTGCTCGGTACAATGAACGAAGAAATAGAAAAAATGAAAAAGGCAGTAAACATAGATTATGCGCCTGTAACTTTAGACAAGTCGGACAAGAAAGTAGGTTTATCATTTTTATAGACGATATGTTTGGAAAGGAATAAACCGCTGATAATTTCCATTATATCAATCAGATTTGTTTTGTCTGCCAAATAAAGAGGGGAAAAAGGTTGTTTGTTAAAGTGTGATTTGAATTGCTCCGGGTACTTGATACGCCATTCCACAAGGCGTATTTCATTGTTCAGTAGCCCAATCGCTTCATCAATGGGATACAAATAAGGCATTTTTTTCTTGCTCAAACCGTACATGATACGATTTAAGTCTATGTAATCCGAATGAAAAATAGCGTAATAAAACGCTATTATCCTGTTCGCTGATACTGAAATCAGCCAAATGAATAGCCAATTCCTCAATAGCTTCCATAAACTCTGATACCGAAAACTTTACGTTGTGAGCATTCCGATAATAATCGAAAGAAACTCAAATCTGATATTTTGTTCATACAATAGAAATACTAAATGTTTTTTTATTAAGCACATATATTTGTCATCCCATTAAATAGCATTCAAGTGAAGCTATTGAATAAAAAACATTCCCAGCATTGTGAGCTTCTAATTTTTGTGCATCTAAGCAAGAAGTTATCCATGAAGCAGATAAACATCGTATTCCAACTTCCCTACAAGACACAATATCTGAAACTGTATCACCTATATATATCATTTCATCCGGTTGTAATTTATAATCTGCGAGCAGTTCCCTAAAATTCTCTGCTTTATTATTTTTGAAAGGATTTCCAGTTTTTACTTTATCAAAACACGTGTCCATATTAAATTGACGTAATGTTATCGCACAGCTCTTTTCTCCTTTTCCTGTAACCAAAGCAATAAGAATAGATTTCTTTTTTAACTTCTCAATCAGTTCTGTTATACCGTCGAAAGGACGAGGGCACATTATATGCATTTGTTCGTATATCACGTAGAAGTCATCCAAAGCATTTTCCCAATTATAACCAACAAGTTTTTTTATCATCCCTTTTTCATTTAGTCCAAAAGTTTCTAAAATATCATTTTCGGATACATCATTAAGAGTAACATAGGGAGTTACTGCCTTTTTTAAGGCTTTGAGGCACATGGGAATTGTATCTCCGATTGTACCGTCTAAGTCAAAGGCTACTAATTTAATCATAACCTTACATTTGATTGATTTTCCGTATCACCCGGCAAGGATTTCCTACCGCCAAGCTATTTGCCGGAATATCTTTGGTTACAACACTTCCTGCACCAATCACACATTTTTGCCCTATTGTCACTCCCGGTAAAATAATTACTCCACCGCCAATCCAGCAGCCATCCTCTATCATGACAGGGAGGGCAAAAGTTCGACGGACATACTTACAGCCATCCGGGGTTTCTGTCAATACAAGTCGTTCATTAAACTCTACCGGGTGAGTTGCCGTATAGATTTGTACATTAGGTGCTACCAGCACATTGTTCCCTATGGTAATCTTATTGCAATCGACAAATGTACAACCAGTATTTACGGTGACATTATCACCGATATGTATATTGCATCCATAATCACATATAAACGAATGACCGACAGAAACATTTGCGCCTATACTTCCAAACATTTCCTTTAGTACGGCATATTTTTCAGTCTTTTGTTCATACGGCAAAGAATTATATTTCATCAACAAGTGATGAGCTTTACTTTTCAAATCCATAAAAAACGGGTCGTGGCAATCATACCATTCACCTGCCAAACATTTTTCCATTTCAGTTTTCATAAGCTATAATTTTAAATATATTGCAAAGTTATACCGATTTTTCGGCTAATTTTAGGTATTATTTTTCGTTATTTTGGTATTAATCCGTTTTTTAGGGCTATATTTATGGCATGAAAAGAGAAAACCTACATCAACCATTCGAAATTAGTTTTAGCGAGCTTGACGAATCCTTGCTAAAAGAGCATGAACATACCTTTTTTGAATTAGTATATATTCTTTCAGGAACAGGCATCCAATGGATTAACAACAATATGTTTCCTTATCATGACGGACATTTGTTTATGATTACTCCCGGAGATACGCATTCTTTCGAAATCCATACAACAACTAAGTTTGTCGACATCAAGTTTAACGACATATATATACATTCTTCTGTTTTCGGTGCTGAAAATATCCAAAGACTGGAGTTTATTCTTCAACATGCTAATCATCAACCCGGTTGTATACTAAGAAATAAAGTAGATAAGCTATTGGTGAAACCCATGATTGAAGCGATTATCAGGGAATATATTAACCGAAATTTATACAGCAAGGAGATTATAACACAAATAATTAATACGATTATTATTGTGGTAGCACGCAATATCGCAATGTTCTTGCCTGAACAGGTGGATGAATGCTCTGAGGACAAATCGCTTGACATATTGCAGTATATTCAAGCAAACATCTATAAAACAGGTAAAATCAGAGCAAAAGATATAAGCCAACATTTTGGCATTTCGGAGAATTATTTAGGACGATATATCAAAAAACATACTAATGAAACTATGCAGCAATACATTTTAAACTACAAACTAAAGTTAGTAGAAAATAGATTATTACATAGTCAAATGAGAATTTGTGAAATCGTTGAAGAATTGGGATTTACCGATGAGAGCCATCTTAATAAGTTTTTCAAAAAGTATAGAGGATGCAGCCCCTCTAATTTCAGAAAGAACAATTTGAAGTAAACCATATATATATCCTTGTTTTTAGAGTTATTAAAACAATAGAAATGACTATTTTTGCATTATATTTATAGATGTCTATGACAAATACAGAAACCATACAATCACTTATCGATAGCGGAGAAGGCTATAATGTAGAGTTTAAAGTTCGTGTACCTTCAAAAGTTCGTGAACTAACAGAGGAAATTTGCGCTTTCGCTAATGCTGACGGAGGATATTTGCTTATCGGCGTAGATGATAACGGACAGATTATTGGTACAGGTTTGGAAAATGACAAACGTTCAGCCATTCAAGGCTCTATCAGTGAAATATCTCCAGCTCTCCATTGTGATATGTATGCGGTAAATATCGAGGATAAGACAGTTTGGGTAATTGATGTTCCATCAGGGAAAGATAAACCTTATATATTTTCCGGTTCTATCTTTGTGCGTGAGGGAGCAAACTCACAGAAACTTCGTACTGTCGAAGAAATGCGCAGTTTCTTTCAGGAATGCAACAAAATATTTTTTGATGCTATCCCTTGTTCGTGGTTCAACATTTACACAGATGCAGATGAACAAGCGATAAAAGACTTTCGCACGGAAGCAAAGCTAAGTCCATCGACTGCCAACAAACAGATATTTGAGAATTTGGAACTGTTTACGGATAACGGAGTAGCCAAGAATGGAACAGCCATGTTCTTTGGGAAACAACCTGAACGAAAGTTTCCACACGCAGTAACAAGATGTGTCCTTTTCAAAGGAACAACCAAAGTATATATCATTGATGATAAAACCTTTGGCGGTCCACTATACCAACAATATTTGCAGGCTATGGCATGGCTAGAAAGTAAACTGCAAGTAGCTTATAAAATTGAGGGAGCAGGACCAAGAGAAGAAATTTGGGAAATTCCTCTTACTGTGTTTAAAGAAGCCATTATTAACGCTCTCTCACATCGTGATTATTACGAACAGGGAGCAACCATTACAATAGAAATGTTTGATGACCGGGTAGAGGTTTCTAATCCCGGAGGGCTTTTGCCTATCGTAGCTAAAGATTTCGGACACAAGAGCATGACACGCAACCCATTAATCTTTGGATTGTTTACCCGTATGCATTTGGTTGAAAGGGTGGCATCCGGCATTCCCCGTATGCAAAAAGCTATGAAAGAAGCCAATCTTCCTGAGCCTGATTTTCATACGGACGGGATGTTTACGGTTATATTCAAAAGAGGTATCAGTATCAAGAATGATACTGTAAATGATACTGTAAATGATACTGTAAATGATACTGTAAATAGCAAGGAGAAAGAAGTTTTAAAGATAATCCAGAAATATCCTGGACTCAATTCGTCCAAGATTGCAGAATTAATAAAGAAAAGTATTCCAACAGCAAAACGCCACTTAAATTCTTTAGTTAAATCAGGTTTAATTGAGTTTAGGGGGGCACAAAAAACGGGGGGGTATTATATTATAAATCAACAGTAAGCTACATTATCATAGCATTATTAATCAATATAACTGTTTGGCATATGAATACTGATGAAACAATCAATAAAGAGGAGTTGACTTTGCAAAACACTCCTAAAGCAGTAAATTATCTTATAAATGAAATTGCTGAAATGAGAGTTTTACTTGAACATATAGAGTCACAATTAGGTTTAGGGGTTGATAAGCACAGACCTATAAATATTGAAAAAGCATGTCAAATTCTAAATCAAACTAAAAATGGCATCAATAAAATGGTCAGAAGCCGAACCATACCTCATTATATACAAGGAAACAAAGTTTATTTCTTTGAGGACGAATTAATTAAATGGGTTGAGAAGGGACGTGTTGCTACTCTACAAGAAAAATATACATCAAAGAGAAACTACTAATACTCAATCAGTATGGAACTGACACGCAAAGAATTATATGACTTAGTATGGTCTGAGCCAATGACAACCATATGTAAACGTTTTGGTCTTTCAGATAATGGTTTAAGAAAACGCTGTAAATCGATGAATATACCCACACCACCTTTGGGGTATTGGGCAAAACTGAAATATGGTAAGCAAGTCACACCTCTACCGTTCCAACAAGAGGAAACAAACGCAACTCAATCAACAACACTTCAAGAAGCCAAAGAACCTAAAGTAGAAATGGAGAAATCCGTAAATCCATACAAGCAACGTGAACTGGAAATTTGCAGTGGTGATATTTCATGCTTTAAGGTTCCAGAAGTCTTATATGCTAAAAATCCTCTAATAATCGACACAAAAGAAAAATTCAGACAGCGATCAGAAAATCAATATTTAAAGAAAAATCCCTATAAAAGTAAAATAAGAGAAACGTTAGACCTCTATGTTTCTGAGAATATGCTAGATAGAGCACTATCTATTTTTGATACAATTATAAAAGGCTTAATTTTTAGAGGACATAGTATTAAATGCAAAGACAATCAGACCTATGCCATTGTTGATGGTGAGGAAATTCAAATAAGATTAACTGAAAGAAAAAAGCAAAATCCTAATAGCAGTAATCGCTGTGATAACAATAATAATATCTTTTCTGGCGAATTACAGTTTTATATTTATCATAGTTCGAGCTTTCATAGCCCAACACTAGTTCATGATACGGCTTATACTAAAATCGAAGATAAAATAATTAGTATAGTAGCATACCTAGAGATTGAAGCAGATAATAGAAAGACAGAACGTATTGAAGCAGAAGAGAGAGAAAAGCGACGTAAAGAAGAAGAACGAAAAAGAGAAGAATTCGAAGAAGAGAAAAGAAAAGAGCTAGAAGACTTTAAAGACCTATTATACTCTGCTGAACGTTTTCGAAAAACTAATATTTTAAGAGAATATATTAATGCATTTGAGAACCATGCAATTGAAGATGGTGAAACTGATGATGAACTGCTAGCAAAGATACAATGGGCTAGAGAGAAAGCTGATTGGCTTGATCCTTTCATAGCTAAAAAGGACAATTATCTCAATTCTTATGATATGGATCGAATATTACAGGCTGCTGTTCCAGAACGAAGCTATCGCAATTCAGGGTACTCTTTTTGGACTAAACCTTATTGGAAGAAAAAACGATAACCGTATTCAAATTATGAAGAGCAAAATATTGCTTTCATATAATAATACTTATCTTTGCATTCAGAAATGCGTACCCAAGATACAAACTGATGTTGAACGGTGCAAAGCTGTGAAAACCTTATTCAAGGGACTTACATCGTAGGAAAGATATAACTTATTGAGAAATAGTGCTATACAAACCGATTTTCGGTTGCTGGTGGCACCACCTTGAAGAAAAAAAGACAGTAAAATCCTGATTTCCGGCACTATAAAATATTTTGTGTAAATGGAAATACGGGATTCAGAAATGAGTCTCGTATTTTTTATTTTATACATTTG
>NZ_JBDFXP010000067.1:0-17139 GCF_040911965.1 Phocaeicola sp. RTP21359st1_B8_RTP21360_211022 | reverse complement strand
CTGAAGTTCTTCATGTTCAGACTGGCTAGGCTATACGCTTAAAAGAAAGCTTGCCAACCCGGAAAATCCGCTGACCCTAAATTTGAAAGATAATAGCGAAAAGGATAAGTATATCTTGGAGTTGTTCCAGACATCTCCTAAGGAGGCTTTTCGTTTATTATTTGATGCTTATCACATGAAATTATGTATATATGCGGTGCAGCTGACCGATTCTTTTGAGATGGCTGAAGATATTGTGCAGGATTTCTTTATCTATTTTTGGGAGAAGAAATATTATTTGAAAATAAATCAGAATCTTCGTTATTATCTTTATTTGTCTGTGCGGAATGCGGCCATCAATGCTTTGCAGAAAAACAACATGTTGTCTATGGAAGAACTCTCAGGCATTGATATGGGTATTCCTGAAGAGTCTATAGATGAAGAGGAGCAAGAGGAACGAAATAAGTTATTATTGGAAAAACTACAAAAATTACCTCATCAGGAATTACAAGTGGTGAGAGCTGTCATTATGGAAAATAAGAAATATAAAGAAGCTGCTGAGGAACTTCATATTTCTGTGAATACCCTAAAAACTCATCTGACAAGAGCATTGAAACAATTAAGAAAAGAATACAATCTGCACTCACTGTTTTACTAAAATTAAATTTTTCTTCTTTTTCTGTCACCCATTTATTAATTTGGACTCTCTTTTATTAAAAGAAAGTAATCAATGAACAAAGAGAATCCAAAAAAGAACAAAAAGTCTTTTGAATATTATATAGCGCAGCGAAAAGAAGAATTTCGTTGTCAATATGATCATGAACGTTCATGGGAAAACCTGCAATATAAGCTTCAAAAAAGAAAGAATCACCGTCTCAGTTTATATTGTGTAGCAGCCTCGGCAGCTTTTCTTTTTCTTATTTTAGGAGTCAGTCACATATTCTCTCTTCACAATAACACACAAAACAAGGAGGCCGTAGTGGCTGCTGTGGTTTCATTTCCGGAAACAGGCAGCCGCAAGGCTATCCTTACTTTAGAGAATGGAGAAAAAGTGGATCTGTCTGTTAAAAAGGGTACGATTTCTAATGCAAATTCTACTGTAATCAATAATAATGCCAATCAATTATTGACTTATAGAAAAGTGGAAGAGGTTTCTTCAACTCCTCAGATTAATACATTGGCTATTCCAAGAGGAGGGGAATATCAGTTGATTTTATCGGATGGAACAAGGATATGGATGAATGCTGAAAGTCTTTTGCGTTATCCAACTTCTTTCATTGGAGAAAAAAGAGAAGTTTTCCTAGAAGGGGAAGCTTTTTTTGAAGTGGCGAAAGATGCTAAGCACCCCTTTATAGTTCATACAAACAGACATTCGGTGGAGGTACTTGGTACAAGTTTTAATATATCTGCTTATCCTGATTATAAGGTATATACGACTCTTGCAGAAGGGCGTATCAAAGTAAGTACAGCTAAAGTTTCGGTTGTGTTAAATCCTGACCAACAAGCGGTTATTGAACCGGATAATGATGATATAGTGACACGTGATGTGCCTGCTTATCTATTTACTTCCTGGGCGAAAGGAAATTATGAGTTTCGTAATACGTCTTTGTCTGAAATTGTTGCCCAACTGTCACGGTGGTATAATGTAGATATCTATTTTAAAAATGAATCTTTGAAAGATAAAAGATTTGCAGGTATCATTTTCAGGGATGAAGAGTTGAATTTTGCTATTGAAGTGATTGAGAGAGTGTCTAATGTACATTTTACTCGCGAAGGAGAAACGATTTATATTGAAGATAAACATGAATGAGAAAGCAAAATGATAGGAGAGAATTGACTTTTTTAAATAATAAATCAACAAACAATTATGAGTACAAAACTTTTGAGCGAAACTATCTGTCGCAAAGGCCTCATGGTGAAATGCTTTGTTGCATTGATAGTGTTTTGTTGTTCGGTGGGCGAAGCGTTTGCCCAAACGGATACTAAGGTGACTATCAATGTAAACAATGTTTTAATCAGAACAGCCTTGGATCAACTGCAAAGGGAAGCAAAGATCCATTTTGTTTACGATGAAGAAAATATTGATTCAGGAAAACGGGTAAGTTTATCTTATACCGAAACTCCTTTGAATGCAGTTTTGGACGATTTTTGTAAACAGACTTCGTTACGATATGAAGTAAAAAGAAATTTGATTCTTATTTTACCTTCAAAGGCTGAGAAAACAACCGGAAAACATGAGCCTTTTTATATGACAGGTGTAGTTACGGATGAAACCGGAGAAAGTATTATTGGGGCTACCATTATGATTGGAGGTACAAGTCAGGGTACTGTAACCGATATAGACGGTCGGTATAGTTTGCAGGTTACTCCTGGTGATTTAGTGTCATTTACTTTTGTTGGAATGGCAGATAAAGTAGTCAAGGTACAAGCTGGTAAGAAAGTTGTGAATGTGAAAATGGAAACTAATGCCACTGCATTGGCTGATGTTGTAGTAACTGGCTATCAGACTTTGTCCAAAGAACGGGCAACAGGATCTTATTCTGTGATTTCAGAGAAAAGCACGAAGGGTAAACTGGAAACGGATGTGTTGTCACGTATTGAAGGACTGGTAGCGGGTATAAATAAAACTTCCAGTAACAGTAATGATGTTGTTATTCGTGGTATTACTACTTATATGGGAAATACAAAGCCATTGTATGTAGTTGATGGTATGCCTTATGAAGGTGATTTAGCATCAATAAATCCGACAGATGTACAAAATATAACGGTATTGAAAGATGCTGCTGCAAGTTCTATTTATGGTGCCCGTGCAGCTAATGGTGTAATTGTTATTACAACTAAACGCGGACAGGAAGGTAAAACTAAAGTAAGTTATAATGGTAGTATTAAGTTGTCTCCAAAACCGGATTTTGATTATTTGAATTTGATGAGTAGTTCCGAGCTGGTAGATATGCAGATTGAAGGGTTTGATTATTATCATACGGCTTATGAGAATTTGAATAAGCGTCAAGCTGTAAATCCGGTAGTTGACTTATTGTATCAGCATGAACGAGGTCAGCTGACAGATAGTCAATTGGCAGATGCTCTGTTACCTTATCGTACAAATGATAATCGTAAACAAATAGAAGATGAATTTGCGCGTGTAGGTATTGTTCATCAACATAATTTAGCTATTTCTGGTGGTTCTAATAAAAATAGATACATGGCTACTGTTAATTATATGGGTGATTATGGTAATCAAAAGTATCAAAGTAAAGATCGTATAGGATTTAGCCTAAAAGATGATGTGGATTTTTTTGATTGGTTATCGGCTGATTTTGGAGTTACAGGAAGCTTTTATCGTTCAAAGGGTGATAATGGAGCAGGTAGTTATAGCAGCTTGATGAGTAGTTATCCTAGTTATTATATGTTAAGGGATCTACAGGGTAATCCACTTAATTTTCAACGTACTAAATCAGATTATGAATTGCAACGTTTGCAAAGTATAGGTTTGATGGATGAAACATATAGTCCGATAAAGAATCGTGCAGAAGAAAGCTATCATAATAATTCCAATTATTATCGTTTGCATGCAGGATTGAAATTTAAACTTCTGGAAGGCCTTAATATTGATCTAAAATATCAGACAGAAGGTACTTATGATAAGAATCGTACTTTATATAGTAATATGTCATATACAGTGCGTAATATGATAAATGATGCAGCTCAATATGATGCGGCAACAGGAAGCCTTACACTGAATGTTCCTAAAGGTGGTCAATTGGATGAAAGCCGTTATGAATCTTATTCATATACAATGCGTGCTCAAGTGAACTTTAATCGTATATTTGGAAAACATGCTATATCTGCGTTGGGCGGTGCTGAACGTCGGTTGGTGCGTCGTACTGGTGCGCAGAATTATTATATGGGATATGATGATAATAGCTTGGGAGTAAAACCTATAAATCCGTTAGCAATGTCTCCTATTAATGGTACTGAAGCTTTGTTGGGGTCGTTTAATTGGGTCTATGGTGAATATAATGCATTGACTCATACAGAAGACCGATATGTTTCTTTTTATGCTAATGGTTCATATACCTTTGACGAACGTTATTCATTAACTGGAAGTATTCGTATCGATCAATCTAATTTATTTGGTACTGATCCTAAATATCAGTATCGTCCGTTGTGGTCCGTTGGTGGTAGTTGGCAGATAGCTAATGAGCCTTTTATGGAAGATTGTATGTGGTTGAATCGTTTGAATTTGCGTATGACTTATGGTGTGGGTGGTAATGTTCCTAAGGATGCAGGGCCGTATATGACTGTGGTTGATAGCGGATATAATGAATGGGTTGGAGATTTTGGTTCGTATATACAGAATCCACCCAACTCTCAACTTCGTTGGGAGAAAACGGCTTCTACCAATGTCGGGATTGATTTTTCAGCATTCAATTCTCGTTTAAGCGGTAGTATTGATTATTATTATAAGAAAACTACGGATTTATTAGGAAATCGTAATGCGGATCCGACGTTGGGTTGGGCAAGTCTATTGCAAAATTATGGCTCGATGTTTAATAGAGGTGTAGAATTGTCATTACAGAGTGTAAATATTCAAAATAAGAATTTTACTTGGGGAACAAATTTAATGTTTAGTTATAATAAAAATGAATTGACAAATTTAGAAGGTACAAAAGAAACGGTTTTTTATTATAGTGCATATAATGTAGCAGCTGTTGGTTATCCTATTAATAGTGTCTTTAGTTATCGTTATGCAGGACTTGATCCGACAAATGGGAATGTGTTGGTGTATAATAAAGAAGGAGAAAAAGTTTCAAAAGTAAGTTCTATTGATGATATGGTATATTCTGGAACTCGTACTCCAAAGTATACGGCATCATTGAAAAATTTCTTCTCTTATCGTGATTTTGATTTTTCATTTATGTTTGTATATTATGGCGGGCATGTGTTACGTGATGTTGTAGCTGGATATATGGGTGGTGCACCAAGTGCGAATCTTACTCGTAAGGCTTTAAACCATTGGAGGAAACCGGGGGATGAAAATATTCCGGGAGTAGCTCCGTCTTTTAATAGGAATATTTATTATACAGATGCGCAGGCATGGTATTCGGCAGACATCCATGTAAAAAAGGCAGATTATATTAAATTGAGAGATATCTCACTGAGTTACAATTTGCCAAAGAATTGGTTGAGGAAATATTTTATAGAATCGGCTGCTGTGACTTGTCAAATTAGTAATGTGTGGTGGTGGGCTGCTAACGGAGATATTGATCCGGAAGCGTATACTACATCGGGATATGGATGGGGAGCATTGACTCTTCCGAATCCTACTACTTATACAATTGGTTTGTCTCTTAATTTTTAAACGATTGAATAGATAAATATGAAATTATATAAATTTTTACTTTGTGCATGTTTGGCGTTACCTGTAATGTCATGTGATGATTATTTGGATATACAACCTAAAGGGATTGTAATTCCGGAAAAGAGTGAAGACTATGAACGTTTATTGAATTATGCTCAATTGCTAAAGGCTTCTGAATCATATCCTAACTTTATGACAGATGATGTTTTCATGCCTTATGAAGATGATATGACTGGAGGATTTGTTTCTCTGGAGTTGCCGAAGCAGCATTTATATGCGTTTAATAGTGAAATCTTTGGAGAAGGAGAGAGTGACGGTCTTTGGGAATACTCTTATAATCGTATTTATTATTATAACGTAGTTATTGATGATATAATGGGGGCTACTCAAGATACTGAAGAACATAAAAAGCAATTGAGGGCTGAAGCATTGGTTGGGCGTGCTTTTGAGTATTTGACTTTGGTTAATGCTTATGCTAACCATTACGATCCGTCGACTGCTGCTACAGATCCTGGCGTTCCATTGATGTTGGATAAAAATATCAATAAAACAAATTTGCAGCGCGCTACAGTGCAGGAAGTATATGATCAAATTAAGGCGGATCTGGATGAGGCTGCTCCTAATTTACCGGAAAAACCGGTGTTGAATGCCTATCGTGCATCTAAGCCGGTGGGGTATGGGATGTTGGCACGTATGTATCTTTATATGGGAGATTACAAAAAAGCTTTGGAGAATGCGGTGATCTCATTACAGAATAATTCAACTTTGATGAGTCTTTTCCCGTATAAAGTAGTGGATCGTGATAAATATATTGGTAGGATTGATGTTCCGGATGGAGATGAGAACCCGGAAAATATTTATATTCGTTTGGCCCCCTGGACTTTTGGATTTAGTGCTACTGCATATGCTTCTGAAGAATTGGCCTCTTTGTATGATCAGGAAAAGGATCAGCGTTATCTGTTGTATTTTACGAAATATTTAGGTGGGATAGATTTGGATTATCCTCTTTGGGCGCCTTATATTTATGCCAACATGGCTATGTCTACCCCGGAAATGTATCTGATAGCAGCAGAGTGTGAAGCTCGTATAGGTAGTAAAGACAAAGCTATGGAATATATTAACACCTTGCGTGATAATCGTATTATTGATAATGTCCCTTTGGTTGCAAGTGATAACAAGGATGCATTGGTAAAAGTCTTGGAGGAAAGAAGACGGGAAATGCCTATGCTTGGCTGTACCCGCTTGATTGACTTGAAACGTTTGAATCGTGAACCTGAATTCGCAAAGACTATTGTGCATGAGGTGAATGGTGTAGAGTACAGATTGGAGCCCAATAGTCCTAAATATATTTTGCCTATTCCACCCTCTGTACTTCGTTTTAATCCTGATATGATTCCTAACATAAGATAAAAGATATTTTAATGAAAAAACTAACGATTATGATGGCAACAGCAGCATTATGCTGTTGCCTGGGTTCCTGTAACAGTGGAACTAAGCAAGAATTGGCGAATACGGTTCATTTGAAAGGCCAGTTGCTTGATATGGGTAGCCAGAATGTGCGTATGAGATTTGACGGAGCAGCATCTATGCTAGGTGACAGCCGGGATATTTTGTTGAAAACGGATGCTGCCGGTTATTTTGATACTACTTTTGTACTTAAAGAGCCGACATATTATACTATCAGCCGCAACACATTGTATCTTACTCCAGGAGATGACATGACTATCAAAGTAACTCAGACAAATACAGAAGCGGAATTCTCGGGAATCGGAGCCGAAGCCAATAATTACATGAAGTTCCGTCTTTTTCCGAAAGGTGGTTCTTATCTGGAAGCCGGTGGTAACTTGCGTGGAGATTTTGTGTCCACTAAAGCGTTGGTTGACAGCTTGGCCGCTATACGTATGCATACATTGGATACGTTGAGTAATGTGTCTGATGCATTTAAAAAGCTGGAAACAGCACGGATCAAAGCGGATATTATCAATAGTTATATCTGTTATGCAAGTTATTCAAGGATGTTTGCCGAAGTGAAGAATGAAGAAGAGATGCGGGCTAAATGGAATGAGTTTAATGTTTCATTAACTCAGGATGTAACTCCGCTATATAAGGAGATTGTGAATGAAGATATGCTGAATGTAGCTGTGGTGCGCGATGTTTTGTCTTATCAGGAAGATTCTACATTGGCTTCTCTTTGGTTTAAGGATATTTCCATTCCTGCGCGTACTACGGAATTATATGCTTGTGCTAAAATAGTCGATAATCTGAGAAATGAAGCTTCAGAACAGACTGTGAACGAGGCGAAGGCATTTTTGCAAACAGTGAAGAATGCTGATTTTGCAACAGAAATTGAAGGAAAGATTGTTCAAGCTTCCAAGTTGCTTCCCGGACAACCTGCCATTGATTTTGAAATGTTGGATGTGGAGGGTAATGTGAAGCATCTTGCAGATTTTAAGGGTAAGGTGATTTATATTGATTTATGGGCGACCTGGTGTGGGCCTTGCATTCAGGAATCTCCGGCATTTGAGGCTTTAGGTAAGAAATATGTGGGTAAGGATATCGTTTTTCTTCCGGTTTCTACAGATACTACAACGAAACCTTGGTTAAGGTATTTGGATGGACATAAGAAAGAATTGACTCAATATCATTCCAATGATGTTGCTTTAAAAGAAAGTTGGGCTATCATGTATATTCCTCGTTTTATTTTGATTGACAAGGATTTCAATATTGTGAATGCATACGCTCCACGTCCGTCAAGTGAAGAGATTGGTACTTTGATTGATTCTGTTCTTAATAAATAGTAAATTTATGATTTATAAAAAATATCTATTATTAGGCGTTTCTTTATGCATGTTAAATGCTTGCAATGAGTCTAAGTCTGTGTCTTTAGAGGGTAGTCTTGATGGAATCCAGGCTGATTCTATCTATTTATATCAAGTAGACAATGAGCATTATGGTAGTGTGAAACTGATTAAATCTATTGCTGTTACCGATGGTAGGTTTGCTTATCCCACTGATTCTATACAAGCCGGTCTTTATTGTTTCTCTTTGCAGAATATGGAGCGTGGAGAGTATTTACAGCAATACGCTAATTTGTTTTTGGAACCCAAATCCATGCAGCTTACCTTGGGTAAGGATAAGTATGATCAACTGAGTTTACATGCTACAGGGTCTGCATTGCAGGAGCAATACGAAGCCTTGCAAGAAGCGAAATATGTAGCAGGTAATCGTATGGTTCTCGATTCTTTGGATCATATGTTCTATGAAGCTCGTGAAAAAGGGGATCGTGAGGAAATGGAGCGTATCCGGAAGGTTTCCAGTCCTTATTATGAGAGTGCCTCGGAACAGACCCGTAAACTGATAAATGGGGAAATTGCTAAAAATAAAGGCTCATACTTCGGTTTGTATCTTTATTATACTTATCGCTTCCAAAATCATACTTTTAATACAGTTGAGGAGATTGATGAGGCACGTAACTTCATAGGCAGTTTTGATGAGGCGTCCAGGCGAAGTGGTATATATGTAAAAATGCAAGAAGGTTTGGATAAATTTGCTAGGTGTGCTACCGGTAGCGTTGCTCCTGCTATAACAGGAATTGATTTGAAAGGGAATTCTGTCAGTTTGAACGATTTCAAGGGTAAATATGTTCTAGTCGATTTCTGGTTTGCCGGTTGTAGTTGGTGTCGTAAGGAAACTCCTTATCTGTTGAAGACGTACAATGCTTTCAAAGATAAAGGATTTACTATTTATGGTGTGTCTACAGACCGTCGTGAGGAAGATTGGAAAAAGGCTATTGAAGAAGACAAGAGCTATTGGAATCAGGTTCTGTTGCAGAAAGACGACGTGAAGGATGTGTTGGAATCATACTGTATTGTCGGTTTCCCACATATAATTTTAGTAGATCCGGAAGGTAAAATTGTAGCGAAGGAGTTGCGTGGAGATGATCTTTATAATACCGTCGAAAAGTTTGTAAACGGAGCAAAATAAAGAAATGTGTTTTTTAACTCATAAAGCAGTAGGCTGGGAATGTCCGGTCTACTGTTTTTTCTTTTATGGAATATGGTTTTTTTTTGAAGGAATGATATGGTTTTATTATAGGTAGTGATGTTCTGTATTGTATTTATTTTTTAAATAAATCTAATGTGTGACCTGTATTTCTTTAATGTTTTCCTTTTGAAGAACATATTGTCTGTCGGATAAGTTAAAAGTTTACCTTTGCAATATAATCAGAGGATGAGATATTGATCTATAATAAATATTATAAATAAAACGCATAGGTATTGTAAGCGTACAATACTTTTTGGTGGTCTCGTTGGATGCTTGTGTTCAGATTTAAGGCGAGGTCACCTTATTCTCGTAGAGAATTTAGATTTTAATTTGAATGATACTTGCTCGCGATGAGTAGGTATCATTTGTTTTTTAGTCTATTCTGTATGGAAATGGCTTGTAAGATTATACATAGAAGATAGAATAATTAGATCACTCTGCCGTTGAAATGGAGGATTTGAGCGGATTATTTTAATTATTGGAAGAATTGTTCTATCCTTTAAAGCATATTGCTTC
Organism: Phocaeicola sp. RTP21359st1_B8_RTP21360_211022; assembly: GCF_040911965.1. NCBI lineage: Bacteria > Pseudomonadati > Bacteroidota > Bacteroidia > Bacteroidales > Bacteroidaceae > Phocaeicola > Phocaeicola sp. RTP21359st1_B8_RTP21360_211022. Next base: position 7,238 of record NZ_JBDFXP010000067.1, on the reverse strand, counting down.
TATCTTTGCCATACTGAGAAAAACATTAAATTACACTATTATGAAGAATTTTCTTATCTTATCTCTGTTGTTAGCCTTTTTGACTACGGAAGTATGTGCGCAGTGGAAACCGGCTGGTGACAAGATCAAAACACAGTGGGCAAATAAAATAAATACCTCTGCCGTATTGCCTGAATATCCACGTCCTATAATGGAACGTAATGAATGGAAGAACTTGAATGGTTTGTGGGAGTATGCTATCACCGATTTGGGAGGAAATGTTCCGGCGCATTTTGACGGGCAGATTTTGGTACCTTTTGCAGTGGAATCTTCTTTATCAGGTGTGGGACAAAGAGTCGGTGCAAAAAAGGAATTATGGTATTCCCGTTCATTTGAAGTGCCTGTTGCTTGGAAAAATAAAAATGTATTACTTCATTTCGGTGCTGTGGACTGGAAAGCAGATATTTGGGTAAATGATGTGAAGGTTGGTAGTCATACTGGTGGTTTTACTCCGTTTTCTTTTGATATCACTGCAGCGTTGTCTGGTAAGGGAAATAATAAATTAGTAGTAAAAGTTTGGGACCCTACGGATGAAGGGTATCAGCCTAGAGGTAAACAGGTGAATAATCCGGAGGGTATTTGGTATACTCCTGTGACTGGCATTTGGCAGACTGTTTGGCTGGAACCGGTTACTGCCAGACATATTGAAGAACTTCGAATCACACCGGATATTGACCAACACTTACTGACTGTAAAAGCCCATTTGAATATGAGGGCACCTTCCGATCTGATTGAAGTAAACGTATATGACGGCAATCAGTTGGTTGCCACTGGGAAAAGTATTAATGATGAGGCTGTGGTCATACCTATGCCGGAAGATGCTAAATTATGGAGTCCTGATTTTCCCTTTTTGTATACTTTAAAGGTTATGTTGAAAAGCGATAATAAAATATTGGATCAGGTGAACAGTTATGCAGCTATGCGCAAATACTCTACGAAACGTGATGCTAATGGAATTGTACGTTTAGAACTGAATAACCAACCTTTGTTCCAGTTCGGACCATTGGATCAGGGATGGTGGCCTGATGGATTGTATACCGCTCCTACTGATGAGGCTTTAGTATATGATATACAAAAGACTAAATACTTAGGATTCAATATGATACGTAAACATATTAAAGTGGAACCGGCCCGTTGGTATACTCATTGTGATCAATTGGGAATTATTGTGTGGCAGGATATGCCTAGCGGTGATCGTAATCCGGAGTGGCAGAACCGCAAATATTTTGAAGGTACGGAAAAAAAGCGTTCGGCGGTTTCTGAGGCTTGTTACCGTAAAGAATGGAAAGAAATTATGGATTGCTTGTATTCTTATCCATGTATCGGAACATGGGTTCCGTTCAATGAGGCATGGGGGCAATTCAAGACTCCGGAAATTGCAGAATGGACTAAAGAATATGATCCGACCCGTCTGGTAAATCCTGCAAGTGGAGGTAACCATTATACTTGTGGCGATATGCTTGACTTGCATAATTATCCTGCTCCCGAAATGTATCTGTATGATGCCCAGCGAGCTAATGTTTTGGGAGAGTATGGTGGTATCGGTTGGGTAGTGAAAAATCATATTTGGGAACCGGATCGTAACTGGGGATATATACAGTTTAATTCTTCCAAAGAAGTAACTGATGAGTATATAAAATATACAGATATGCTTTATGACCTGATAATCAGGGGATTCTCGGCGGCTGTTTATACTCAGACTACGGATGTGGAGGTGGAAGTGAACGGACTGATGACTTATGATCGTAAGGTGATTAAAGTAGATGAAAAACGAGTGAGAGAAGCCAACGCACGTATCTGTAAATCATTAAAGTAAGGAATATGAATAAGCTGTTCTTTTGGGTATGTGCAGTCCTTATGACTGCATGTGCTTCTTATAAAAATGATGAGGTCTTGACTGAATCCGGTTTAAGTAACAGTCGTTTTCAAACGGAGATAAATGGTGAGAAAACTGATCTGTTTGTATTGAAGAATAAAAATAAGATGGAAGTTTGTATCACCAACTATGGCGGTCGTATTGTTTCTGTTATGGTTCCTGATAAAGATGGAATAATGAGGGATGTAGTATTGGGTTTTGATTCCATACAGGACTATATCAAATATCCGTCGGATTTTGGAGCAAGTATAGGGCGTTATGCCAACCGTATAAATCAGGGACGTTTTTCATTGGATGAGATAGTATACCAATTGCCTCGAAACAATTACGGACATTGTTTGCATGGAGGTCCTCAAGGATTTCAATATCGTATTTATAGAGGTATTCAAGTGAGTGACAGAGAGGTGAAACTGACTTACTTGTCTAAAAATGGTGAAGAGGGTTTTCCTGGAAATTTGAATTGTACTATTATAATGAAATTGACGGACGATAATGCTATTGATATTCAGTATGAAGCAGAAACGGATAAACCGACTGTTGTAAACATGACTAATCATTCTTATTTTAATTTAGATGGAGATCCGTCAAAAGATAATTCTGATTATTTATTGACTTTGAACGCGGATTATTATACTCCTGTTGACAGTACTTTTATGACGACTGGAGAAATTGTTCCGGTTGAGGGTACTCCTATGGATTTCAGACTTCCTGCTGTCATTGGAACTCGTATTAATCAAGATTTTGAACAATTAAGATATGGGAATGGCATTGATCATAATTGGGTATTGAATACTAAGGGGGATATTCATCAAGTTTGTGCCACATTGGAGTCACCTGTTACGGGGATTGTACTCAATGTTTATACTGACGAGCCGGGTATTCAGGTTTATTGTGGTAATTTTCTAGATGGGACATTGACGGGTAAAAAAAATACAATATATAATTTTCGGGCCTCTGTGTGCTTGGAAACGCAAAAATATCCCGATACACCTAATAAGGCAGACTGGCCTACGGCAGTAGTGAGACCAGGAGAAAAATATCAAAGTCATTGTATTTACAAGTTTTCGGTACATAAATAATGTATGTTAAGGTAGAAGGAATTGTGGAATATAACATTTGGGATAAATAAGATTCAGAGAGGAAGAGTCCTGAAAGAAGCGGTGAGAGTAAACACTGGTTCTTTTGGGACTTTTTCCGGATAATTATTGATATGGAGAATTTAATCTTTAATTTTGTACTCTCTAAACTAAATTGATATACTATGAAAAGAATATTCATAATAGGACTTCTTTTTTTATATGCATTTACTCTTTACTCTCAAAGTAATATCCGATATTATTTCAAAACATTGGATATTCAAGACGGACTCTCGCAAAACACGGTGAACGCTATTTTGCAAGATAAACAAGGTTTCATGTGGTTTGGAACAAAAGATGGTTTGAATCGTTTTGATGGCCTGAGTTTTCGTATTTTCAAAAAAGAGAATTCTGCTTTAGGAAATAATTTTATCACTGCACTTCATGAGGATAAAGAAGGAAATATTTGGGTTGGAACAGATGCAGGCGTTTATGTGTATAATCCTTTATTAGAAGACTTTACAGTATTTGATAGAGTTAGTGACACAGGTGATATGATTAGTCGTGCTGTGACTCGTATTGAAAGTGATGAAGATAGTGATATATGGATTTCCGTGGATTATCAAGGATTGTTTCATTTTGATCGTGTGCAAGATCGGTTAATTAATTGTCTGCATAGAGATAAGCGTAAGAACCAATTGGCCAATGTTACGCGTTTTTGGTTTGAGGAAAAACTATGTTGGGTCAGTTTATATGACGACAACCTATATTATACAAAAGATAATTTTAAGACATTGTTTCCCTTTCAGGATTCTGAAGGAAAAGAGCCTTTTAAAGATGATATCATTAATACTTGGATTATGGGTCCCCATAATTGTTGGTATATCGGTTCTTCTAATGGTTTGACTGAAATTAATCTGACAACAGGGCGGGTAAGGCGTTTGTTGAATTATTATGTGCGTGATTTAGGCTTTAAATCGGATAAGGAATTATGGGTAGGTACGGAGTCGGGGCTATATATTTATGATTTGGAAAAAGGTGAAATAGCTCATCTCACTGTTTCAAACGGGAATGATTCTTATGCTTTAGCCGATAATGCTATTTATTCTATATGCCGTGATAATGAGGGAGGAATGTGGATCGGATCTTATTTTGGCGGGGTCAATTACTATCCGCGTCAATGGACTTATTTTGAAAAATTCTACCCTCGTGATGATATTAAAAATTTTGGGCGTAGGGTACGTGAGTTCTGTGAAAGTAATGATGGTACTGTTTGGATTGGTACTGAAGATAAGGGATTATTTCATTTTTATCCGGAAAGTGGAAAGATTGAAAAATTCTCACATCCTGCTATTTATCAAAATGTTCATGGTTTATGTTTGGACGGTGATGATTTGTGGGTAGGCACTTTTTCCGGAGGTTTAAGCCGTATTGATTTGCTTACGAAGCAAGTAAGACACTATCAAAAAGGTATAAGCCCAAATTCTTTGGATGCCAATAATGTATTCTCTATTTGTAAAACTACATCTGGTGACTTATGGATTGGCACTACATCTGGATTGCTGCGATATAATCGTGATACAGATGACTTTACTAGGATGCCGGAACTAGCTAATATGTTTGTTTATAAAATATTGGAGGATTTTAGTGGGAATTTGTGGCTGGCAACTTATTCTAACGGTGTTTTTCGTTATGATGTGAATAAGAAAGAATGGAAGAATTTTATTTTTCACAAGAACGATTCCACTTCATTACCTTATGATAAAGTAATCAGTATTTGTGAAGATAGTCGTAAGCGGTTATGGTTTATGACACAAGGGGCGGGTTTTTGCCGTTTTAATCCGGAAAATGAAAGCTTTACTCGTTTTGATATGTCGAAAGGTTTTCCTAGTAATATCATTTATCGGATGGTAGAGGATAATCGGGGGAATTTATGGTTGACAACTAATAATGGTTTGGTTTGTTTCAATCCGGAAACAGATGATAAACGAGTTTATACTACAGCAAACGGATTGCTAAGTAACCAGTTTAATTATCAGTCTGGGTATAAAGATAAGATGGGACGTATCTATTTAGGTAGTATAAATGGTTTTATCACTTTTGATCCATCTACTTTTGTAGAAAATACTTTTGTTCCACCAGTTGTCATTACAGATTTCTTCTTATTCAATAAACGAATGCAGATCGGCAGTAAGGATTCTCCATTGAAAGAAAGCATCGTCTTTTCTGATGAGGTCGAGTTAGAATCTGATCAAAATTCTTTTTCATTGCATGCGGCGGCATTAGGTTATCAGGCACCGGAAATGAATCAATTGGTTTATAAAATGGAAGGATTTGATAAAGAGTGGTATAATGTAGGGCGGAATTCGGTAATCAATTATTCCAATTTACCATATGGAACTTATATTTTCCATTTAAGAGGATCGAATAGTGACGGAAAATGGAATGAAAAAGAGCGTATATTGAAGATTCATATTTTACCTCCGTTTTATTTATCAGGGTGGGCCTATTTTATTTATTTGCTATTAGGAATTCTGTCTGTGGTAGGTATCATTTATTATTTCCGGAAAAGGAATGAGCAGAAACACCAACAGGTCATGGAGAAATTCGAACGGGAAAAGGAACGCGAACTCTATACTGCAAAAATAGATTTCTTTACGAATGTGGCGCATGAGATTCGTACTCCTTTGACATTAATCAAAAGTCCGCTTGAAAATGTGCTTGTTTCTCCGAATGTATCTGCAGATATCCGTGATGATTTGGAAATAATGAATCTGAATACTACCCGTTTACTGGATTTGGTTAATCAGTTACTTGATTTCAGAAAGACTGAAACACGTGGGTTTCAACTGAATTTTGTAGAGTGTAATATTTCGGATATATTACAGCAGATTTATATGCGGTTTACTCCATTGGCACGGCAAAAGAAATTGGAATTTGTTATTGAATGTTCGGAATCTATCTATGCGTCGATAGATCGTGAGGCGTTGACTAAGATAATTAGTAATCTGTTTACTAATGCCATTAAATATTCTGAAACTTATATTCATGTCCGGTTGTGGATGGAGGATACTTGTTGGTTCTTGTCTGTCTGTAACGATGGCAATGTAATTCCTATGGAAATGCGTGAAGAGATTTTTAAGCCTTTCATACAGTATAAGGACGGATTTTCCCGTAAGGTTTCGGGTACGGGAATTGGTTTGGCATTGGCAAGATCTTTAGCTGAGTTGCATGAAGGGAACTTAATTATGGATGATTCACAAAAGCAGAATTGTTTTATTCTTTCATTGCCAGTAAAGCATGAACATACTATTGCCATTTCGAAGAGTGAGATTAAGTTGAAAGAGGATCCGAAAGAAGAGGATCCGGGACAATTGCAACAGAAGCCGCGTTACACTGTATTGATTGTGGAGGATAATGTTGAAATGTTGGCTTTTGTTGTCAGACAATTGTCACCTGTTTATCAAATATTGACTGCAACTAACGGAGTGGAGGCCTTAAAGGTGTTGGAGGGGCATACAGTGAACTTAATAGTATCGGATATAATGATGCCCGAAATGGATGGGTTGGAATTATGTGACCGTATAAAATCAGACTTGGATTACAGTCATATTCCTATTGTACTGTTGACGGCTAAGACCACTTTACAATCAAAAATAGATGGTTTGAAATCTGGAGCGGATGCTTATATTGAAAAGCCGTTTTCTGTGGAGTATTTGAAAGTGTCTGTTGCCAATTTATTAAGTAATCATGAAAAGCTGCATGCGGCTTTTGCACATTCACCGTTTATACAGACCAATTCTATGGCTATGACGAAAGCGGATGAAACTTTTTTGAAAACCTTGAATGAAGTGATTGTTGCCAATATGCAAAATCCGGACTTCTGTCTGGACGATATGGCGAGTTTGCTCAATATGAGCCGTTCCAGTTTGAACCGCAAAATAAAAGGAGTGTTGGACATGACCCCTAATGACTATATCCGTTTAGAGAGATTGAAAAAAGCTGCTCAATTATTAAGGGAAGGAGAATGTAAGGTAAATGAAGTATGTTATATGGTTGGCTTCAATACTCCTTCTTATTTTACTAAATGTTTTCAGAAGCAATTTGGTATTTTACCAAAAGATTTTGTGAAATGATTTTTTTCGGCGCATGAAATAGAATAATAGAACTAAGAAGGTGTGTCAAAATGCACACCTTCTGTTTTTTACGCACAAAGCCCCGACTTTCACAAGCTGGGGCTTTGTTAT
>NZ_JBDFXP010000066.1:0-17587 GCF_040911965.1 Phocaeicola sp. RTP21359st1_B8_RTP21360_211022 | reverse complement strand
CTGACTGAGCGAAGTTAGGACTTGCCCGATTTTTTTGCAAACACAAAAAAAGGCCGTCTCATTTTGAGACAGCCTCACCAACAAAATACACGATGTAACACAACTATGTTTTACACATATCAATTATTTAATATCGATTCCACAAGGATTGAGTCCCGGACCACCACCACCTGTATATCCCCTACTTTCTCCTGTGTCCCATGGAGAAATCCAAAAAGCATATAAATCGCCACAAGTAACATAAAACTTCACTTTAACTATCTTGCCTGAAAGAGCAGCAAGTTTTTTACCTGATTTCCAAGTTACCAATTGTTTAGTACTGTTCAAATCATTCATTTCCTTACAATCCTCTCTGGAAAATCCCGTAATCACATTACCATTTTCATCCATTATCTCCACCTGCAAATCCTTTGCTTGTGCATTCACAAAAAACAAATCCGTTAATCTTATTATCACACCTTAAATGGTTACAATAAAGACTAACGGATTTCCCTATTCTAGTTTTAAAACTATATCCAACACCTCAGATAAAACGAATCTGAATCATCCCTCCATAAGGATTAAAATCGAAAAGAACCTTATCAGCATCCTTCTTTAGAAAAAGCTTTTTCCCATCTTGCCTAATCTCCTAAACTCTGTTTCCCACAGATTTTAATACCATAGTCAGTGGTTCTGTAAATAATTGTGCATTCATATCAAATGAGGAGTTATGTCATAGCCGTTTTCTAGCACATTCAAGCGATTTTTTTCTCGTTCTTTTGTATAGGCAACTACCTCTCTAAATGTACCCACCCATATTTCATTTTCCATAGCCTTTACCTTATTTCCACAATATTTTAGGATTTTGAAAAGCATCATATCCCTGCGATATTCCATGTATCATTGCCAACTCCCTATCTACCGGAGTTTACCAAGCTTTCCACCCATTTATCTAAAGACGCAGGAGTCGATTTCGACTTATCTCCCCCGATGGGATATTGTTCGGTACATGTACCTACCCTGTTCTTATCAAATGATAACTGATAGCACACACTCTGTCACCCTTATAAGGTGCCACATAAACATCTTGTGTGAACCCGTTATCCCTGATCTCAGCCCCTGTCTGTTTCACCAATTCTATTCGAGGCGATGATTCCGGCATAGAAACATACTCTTCATATACTCCCGGACGGACAAGTATAGATATTGTTTTCTTGCCACCACCAACTGCCGCATTCACTGCTTCCTGAACTGTAAAGAAATCCCCACTCCCATCTTTCGCCACCACATAATCATAACGTCGCACATATTTTGCCAAAGCCGGCACTTCTTCCATCAAAGCGTCCACAACCAACCTGGCAACTAGACGTCCACCATATATATATTCAAGTGAGTATTGTCAATTTTCCCTTCCGGACAAAATTCATATTGTCCGGAAGGAATCCACATAAACAATTTTCTTGAATTCTCGACTCCCATACCGGTAACCAAGTCATGGATCAATTTATTCAAATCAATAAAAGATACATTCATTTCTCCGGCTACCCGACGGGGAGATTCCAGATATTTCCCATGGGTATCAACCAATACCGGACCTTCTTTTTCATAACTACCCTTTATCTCCGTCACACCTTTAGGGGGGGGGGAAATTACGACGAACTATAGAATTGAACAGTACAGGATTTCCTCCCTTAGCACATGTTCCATTCACAAAACGTCTTAAATTATCATCAAAGGTACTTCCGGATTCTGTATGTAATGTGACTCTAGATTTCTCATCATTATGCCCGAATTGAATAAATACATAATCACCTTTATGAATTTTAGAAAGCACTACATCCCAACGTCCTTCATTGATAAAACTGAGTGAACTTCATCCATTCATAGCGTGATTATCTTCCGTAAAATATCCGAGAAGCATTTGTCCCCAACCACGCTCTATATTACCATTCTTCAGACTTTTATTCGCCATGGTAGAATCACCAATCATAAAAATAGTAATGGGCTCTTTTCTCTCAGCAATAAAAGCCGATAACAGGAGTAAAGCACATAAAACAAGTAATACTTTTAATTTCATGTTTTTCATATACATTTTATAAGTTAAAAGATTTAGGCAAAAGTAAACAAGAAAAGAAACCATAAAAAATGATACAAGAATATAGAAATTTGCTCAAAATCAATAGTTCAATTACTCTTTCAGTAAATAAGAACTAATAAAAAGATGTTCAAACAACATCAATTTGCCACTTGAACATTTTTTCAATTCTTCAAATTCATATCGAAACATCGAAGGTTCTCCCCAATAGACAAACTCTTCCAAAAAGGCAAAATATGAATGTCCAACTGTCAGAATGATGCAGGCAAAGAAAGTAACTGATACATCAATGTATGTGCCATACGTTCTTGACCATTGGTATTAGGATGCAAACGATCATACCCCGAATCATAGAAATAAATAAGTTGTTCTTCAATCATCGGATTCATACCTGTAACCGAATTAAAATCTATTACAGGAACTCCCCACAAATTACCTGCTTCCTTAATGGCCTGTACATAAGCGTCCACATATTCTCCGCATTTATTCTGATAGCTTTCATCCGGTTGTACATTCTTTTCGCCGAATTCCGCTAAAGAACGATGCAATGGGGTCAACAAAACAATTTGTTTATCGGGAAACAATTTTTTCAAATGACTCAAACCAATATTAATACGGCCTTTATACGTATCATTCGTCATTATAGGAACACGCCTTTTACGCGTTTCCAGTTTTTTAGTTTCACCACGGGCAGCCATCACCTGCTCTTCTTTCTCTGCAAACCAAGTCCCGACAGGTACACTGCTATTAAAATCATTTGTCCCCATCAAAACCACGATGGCATCAACCTCTTCTCCATGCTCCTTTTTCAATTGTTCTGCCTGACGGGGTACATCATTCCATTGACGTCCACTCACTCCATACACATAAGGAGTGATATCCAACCATTCTTTCAAAAAATCCCAATACTTTTTTATGTTATCTCCATAACAATTGGGATCAGTTATCGAGTCTCCTATATAACCAACCTTTTTTCCATACCATGGATGCCGGATATAACCTTTATTACATGATTCTTTTCCACAAAGAAACGTTTCCTGTCCGTGTAACAGCAACGGACATGCTAATAAAAGAGCAAATACAATAAACTGTCTGTTTTTCATAAGTAACTGTTATTTTTTCAATCAGTAAAGTGACATCAAAGATATAAAATAAGAAATAGAAAAACAGCTATCACATACTTTTATTTTCATTTGCCCTCTTCTATCATTCATAAGACAAAAAGTCCGAAAGGTCATAATAAACAAAACTTTACATTTTTAAATTAATTTGTTAACAAGGTGCGATATATTTATAAAGCATGTTATAAAACAGCGAAATACAGACTAAAAACTTGCTATTATAAACAAAGTCCGTATCTTTGCAGTGTGTTTTTCATAGTATTAGATTTAAGGTTAACAAAAGATTGGCTGTCTGGGATAGATAGCCTTTTTTTATGCTTTAAAACAGGAGAATTTCTTCATAAAAATTCAATATCCCAACAATAGCATTCTTCAAATGCCACCCAACCGAACACAACAAAAGTCAATAAGAAAAAGCAATACGTATATCTATCCATCGAGGCAATTTATGAATTACCTAGTCTTAACTAACGTTTATCCTATATATTTTTTGATTTATTTCAATAAAAGAAGACACTCTCATCACTGAGAATGTCCCCTATATTTAAACGAAACTTTAAAGAGAATTATATACTTCAAATCTTATCTTCTATTCCACCAGACTCGTTGCTCACGGCTATCATCACCATTCAAATCTGCTTTCACGGCAGCTTCATAATTTTCAAGATTACCTTGATAAATTTCGCTATCAAATTGATGGCGATAAGGGATGTGATCAATCGTTGTACAAACCGGACCGACTTCTAGTTTCGGAATATCAAAACGACGCCAGTCAGACCATGCCTCAAAACCATCAGCCATGAAGCCACTGATCCAGCGCTGAAGAGCAATTTTATTAATTTTATCAGCATCAGTACCCGTATAAGCAACTGCTTCCTGTGCCAAATATTCATCAACACCTTCGGCTCCCCATTGTTCAAATGATGCCTTCACACCGGCTGCATAGAGTTGGGCAGGATCAGCTTGAATCCAGCCACGCTGAGCAGCTTCAGCCTCGATAAGTAGCATACGAGAAGCAGTAATAATAGGGAAAGTAGAGGTTACCTGTGTGAGAGAAGGATTATAAAAACAGCAGACTTTATTCCACGTGTTCACATCTGCAGACTCAATACCCAAAGGCATACCTTGGTATTTATCAAAATTCTTCAGGTCTTCATCCGTCACGCCCGCCTCTGCCTGTGTCTTGCCAAAAGGAATCAGCGAACAAGTAGAGAACAGACGGTTGTCCTTCAATTCCTTCAACTGATCTACATAATACTTATTAGGAACAAAATTATAATTATGGTTTACGCCATTATAATATAAATATCCCACAGTATTGGCCTCAAAAGTATAATTCAAATTATAGGCATTTTCTTCAATACCGCCATCAGCGTAAGCTTGAGCAAAACGCGAGCGTCCTTCGGCAGGATCCACATCTGCCAGTTTTATAGCAAGCATCATACGGGTAGAAGCATTCAGTTTCTTCCATGCACGAATGTCACCATCGAACAGGATGTCGGCTGTGCTCAACGAGCCACTTTCATTAAACTGATTATACGCTTCCCTCAAATCGGCATCTAACTTAGCATAAATCGTTTCCTGTGAATCAAATACCGGAGTAAAATTTTCCTCACCTGCCTGAAATGCTTCTGTGTAAGGAAGTGGCCCTAGAGCATCTGTAAGGTGCATATAGATGAATCCCATCAATGTACGTGCAACCGCAATCTGATTAGCATTATCACCAAACTGTACAATGGCAGGTTTACCTTTTTCAGCCTCATCACTATTAAAGTCAATAATCTTCTGGCAGTTCTTCAACGGATAAAGATAATAAGAACTTGTACTCATAGTAGGTCCGCCAAACGCACCATACTGATTATTATTTTTCTCGGACATATACCCCGGATACATTTGCGTCCACGGGTAATAATAATTTGAGTTCATAGAGAAGTATTTCACATAAGTACAAGCGTATGTAAACAACATACCAGTATTAGCCTCCGACGGTTCATTGGGATCTTTGTTAATATCGCCAAAGTCAGTCATATCACACGCTGTGAATGTTGCTGCAAAACTCAGAGATAAAAGTAATAATTTAATATATTTCATAATGATTCTTCGTTTTATGGTTTAAAAAGCAAGATTAACGGTAAAACCTATCGAACGGGTTGCAGCGGCATTACCACCTTCAAAATATCCCATACCAATTTCAGACACATCCACATTAGGACAAGCTGAGTAGATCAACCATGGATTGGAAGCATTAATTGCCACACTGGCACGACTCAGACCGATATTTAGTTTCTTCAAAGTTTGTGACGGGAAAACATACGACAATGACACTTCACGAAGTTTCACGTAAGTACGGTCATACACCCATTCTTCCCATACACGGGAAGCTGTGGTATAATATAGTTTAGCATTGACATAGGTATCTACCTTATTGCCATTCTGATCCACACCAGTCATGTGGATACCACCACCTTTGCTTACCGGTTCACGAACATTGACGCCACGGTCATTAAGTTCAGCTGTTTTATCAAGAATACCGCTACTGCTACCCCACATATTAGTATAGGATACAATCTGTCCGCCTACAGAGAAATCAATATTAGCCGACAGACGGAAATTCTTAAAACTGATACTAGTATTAAAACCACCAGTGAAATCCGGATGGAAGTTACCCAGTTCATCTAGTGTATTCTGATTGTAAGTAGGTACATATTCACCACCATACAACGCCTTCTGCGAAGCACTCAATTCATGGAAGATTATATTGCCATTGTCATCACGTTCCCATGTATTACCGGTTATCACACCAAGTGATTTACCAACCATAGCATAATTATACAAACGAGTTGTGAATGAAGTCCAATAAATAGAATAAGAATCCACTCCATCAGCTAGTTCCACCAGTTTATTACTATTCTTCGCTATATTGAAATTCATTTCCCATTTCCAGTTCTTAGTGGAAACAGGCATCCCGCCCAAACTCAATTCAACACCCCGATTACGAATTAAACCAGCATTCATCTTACGAGTGGAATACCCCGATTGCGGAGCAGAGGTTACGGAGATTATCTGATCTTTGTCATCCCGGGTATAATAGTTGAAATCACCCCATAAACGATTATTGAACAAACGGAATTCCGTACCTATTTCATACGAAGTGGAAATAGACGGCTCGATATTATAATTTTTCTGAGAAGAAGGTTCATACATTGTAACATGTGAACCATAACTGGTATCCAGCGAATAAGTAGGATAAATATTGTAAGCATTGAGCGTAGTACCTACTTGAGCCGCACTAGCACGCAGTTTCCAAAAGTTCAGCCATTCTGCATTCACCCATTTGTGAGCAAGGACAGAAGCGGAAAGGCCACCATACCAATAGCTGTTATGATTAGGACTCAATGTGGAAGACATATCGTTACGAACAGAAGCGTCAAGAAAATAAGTATCATCCCAGCCCATGGTAGCTGTGGCATAAACACTACGTTCTTTGTAATGTGTTTTCTCATTATAGGCTAAAGCAATAGTACCCGATGAAGCAGCCAAATTATAGTAATCGTCCAAAGACAAATCATAATTCGTATTGGTGTATGCATATAAATTATCGTACGTATAGTCACGTGCTTCTGCAAAAAGAGCTGCGTCTACCGTTAGTTTATCTTTAAAAAATGATTGTCCCCAAGTTAAACGTCCTTGTACAGTCAAATCAATCAAACTGCTTTGATCCTGACGATAATTTGACCGGAAATTAATAGATCCTGAAGGGCGTTCTCGTTCCAATTTGTAACCACGTATGTTACCATTTACGCGTACCCCTGCCTTCAAGTTATAAGGAAGGTCCACAGACACATCACCACTGAATACATTCCATTGATAAATGGTGCGATGATTATATTCATGAAATAAAGCATACGGATTATCATGGAATGCAGCACTTTGATTATTCACACTGTTGATATTCCACGTCCTCCATGATCCGTCCGGACGTTTATAGTCCTTATAATCTTTTAAATTGACATTGGTCTGTCCCCATTGGGTATATTCCTGCAAAACGGTACGTGAACCGTTATATCCACTTTCGGCAGCATTATGATCCTGACGATAAGTATATTTATAATCCAATGACACATTCATCCACGGTGTGGGTTTGAAATTTGTCTTGAACCCTAAGAAACGGCGAATAGCATCCGAATTGGGCTGCACACCAGTACGATAGCTATTGGTGAAAGAAACACGGGTATTAAAATCTTTCACACTCTTTGAAAACGAAACGTTGGTTGTATTGGTTACACCAGTCCGATAAAGATCTCTCAAATCCAATCCATGTTGCCAAGTGGCTGGTTTTCCATAATGACCACTGGTTTCGTCTAATGACAACGGAGTGACATATTTCACAGCCGGATCGTATGCAGCTCCCCAAGAAGTGTCCTCATTATAATCGTACACATAAGCACCTTGCAAACCGGGAATATCACCACTATACAAATCATAAATATCCTGAGCCCTGTTACCTTTTTCCGTACCTCCATATCCTCCACCACCATACAGCTTCTGCATATTGAAATGATTATAGTAAGTTTCGGCCTGCAATGTATGACTTACTTCAAGCAACCCTTTCTCACTTTGTCCCGCCTTAGTAGTTATGATGATAGCACCTGCACCACCACGCGAACCATAAAGGGCAGTAGCCGCGGGACCTTTCAATACGTTTATGCTTTCCACATCATCCATATTGATAGAGTTTTTGTTAGTGATAGCACCATCTACCACATAAATAGGTTCATTGGCCGGATTATCCGACTGGGACGAAGAAGGAATGGAACCTGCACCACGCAAAATAATAGTACCTGCATCAAAACCAGAACTGGCACCACCTATAAAACGTGCTCCCGACACTTTACCGGCCATAGCATTACCCAAATCGGTCTGTCGTGAAATAGTTAGATCCTCACCTGCCACCTTTTGTGTAGAATAACCCAACGCTTTTTGTTTACGGTTCAATCCTTGAGCAGTTACAACCACTTCATCCAACACTTTTATGTCCGACTTCATTGTTACAGTAATAGTACCACGCTGAATTCCAACTCGCTGAGTAATCATACCCAGATAAGAAACAATCAGCGCTTTGGCATCTGTAGGAACATTATTGATAGCAAACTTGCCATCCACATCCGTAATTGCTCCCATAGTAGTCCCTTCCACTAAAACAGACGCACCTATTATCGGCTCACCATCATCCGCAGAAGTTACAACTCCTGCAACTGTTTTAGGCGCTTGAGCCATAGAGAAGCCGATACCCAACCACAGACAAGCTAGTAACATTAACACTTTTTCTTTCATACTCACTCTCTTTTAATTAAACATTATCCAAGTTCTTTTGGAACTTAGTTCTATAAAAGAGGAAAGTACAAGAATTCATTTCTTATAAAAAACGCCTAAATATTAGTCGTTCCAAACGATATTCAACTGTTAAAAGAGTAATTTCACACAAAGGATAAATAGTTAAAGAAATAAAAAACAAGATACTTTATTTGGAACAAGATATCTGAAGAAGAAAATGATTATCTTGACAATTTTCATGTATTTCACATCATTTTATACTAAAAATAAAATAATTACCTTGCATCTAACAAATATCACAACTAAACAATACTTATGAATAAAAAAATATCATAGACAAAAAATAATAGACTTATTCTTTTATTTTTGATAAAATTTTATATCTTTGCAATATTATTAATAAAATGAGTTCCAAAAGAACTTATGCTTACCGTTCTCCTCTATTCATTAAGTCCACCATACTTATATTATTTCCCCCTTCTACTTGATACACAATATATTATGAATATTTTTTTAGTCACTTTCTACTTATACTCTACCATTAGCATAATCAGCACTCTAAAAATCAGGCTATTATCTATTTAATATTCTATTTATTTTCTACTTATATGAACCATAAAACGATCAATCGTTTTCTTTATTACACAATTACAGTATTTATCAATCTACTAAATTCTAATCGGTCAAACTCGCAGGCGCGCCCCAATAAAGGCTAACAATTGATATAACCTTCCACCTGACATACGCATATCAGCTAATATTTGCCATATCGGATGCCCTATCACACCATAATCACAGTACCCTACTATCTTATCTCCTATCCCTCACTGCTGCAAAGCTTCAACTGGTCCGGAAGCATTTCTGCATTTTCCATCTACAGGAATAGAAGAAAAAGTCTCTTTCTCCGCAAAAATCCTCTTCTTTTCTGGAGAACAAAATGAAGAGGAGTCCTTTTCTTTTTTTGCTCTGCTTTACTTTGTAACTTCATGTTTTCATGTCCACATTTTCCGTTGAAATGCCTACGTTACTACCATCCACATACAAATTCTTGTATTTTGAAATCTCTATCAACAAGTAATCAGTACTCACCTCTACACACTTCCGTTGTTGTACCGCCTCAAAGTAATGGTCCTGTATACTTTCCGAAGTAAGAATTCCATTTTTTTCGTATTGGGCTTTACTAAAAAATCCACGTTCCAACAGTGCATCCACTACTTGCTGTACATAATCGGCCGTACATCCTTCGGGCAATCTGCGAGTAAAAAGCAGACACCTATCCTCTCTCCAACAGCAAAGACATCCTTTGTGGTAAATACGTGCCAATAAATGCAATACAAGCAATGTAGCCCAACTCTTGTTCCACCAACAATATTTTATCATTCTCGAAGAAATCCACACTCAGGTAGAAAAATTCCAATCCGGTTGTTTGTAATGCCATATCGATATT
Source organism: Phocaeicola sp. RTP21359st1_B8_RTP21360_211022 (assembly GCF_040911965.1). Lineage (NCBI taxonomy): Bacteria > Pseudomonadati > Bacteroidota > Bacteroidia > Bacteroidales > Bacteroidaceae > Phocaeicola > Phocaeicola sp. RTP21359st1_B8_RTP21360_211022. The sequence goes on along the minus strand of NZ_JBDFXP010000066.1, from coordinate 7,611 downwards.
TTTTATTGATGACAAATATAGAAAGAAGCCCAGACGGAATGACGCGATTTGACGCGATTTGACACAATAATACGCAATAATGCACAATTGATGCTCCACACACATCTTGAATAGCAGCCGGAAAGATATAGACGATAAAGACGAAAGATATATTATCTTACATGGGTATCATTATAGATGTTACAATTTTATCAAATATACATAGAAACAGATAGATGTATACAAAAAAAAGAGAAACTGACTCCAAAGGAAAACAGTATCTCTTTTTTATCTTATAAGATTCTTCTCTATTATTCTTCCGTATAGCGTTCAATAGTCTGATCACGATCAGGACCTACCGAAACAATCTTGATCGGGGTTTCCAGCTGTTCTTCCAAGAAAGTGACATACGCATTGAATTCTTCCGGGAATTCATCCTCACTGGTCATCTTGGTCATATCAGCCTTCCATCCGGGAAGCTCAGCATATACTGGTTCCAGTCCCTCACTAATATCATAAGGGAAGTAATCAATTTCCTCACCATTTACTTTATAAGCCACACATGCTTTGATGGTTTCGAAATCATCCAACACATCGCTCTTCATCATAATTAACTGAGTCACCCCGTTTACCATGATAGAATACTTCAAAGCTACAAGATCAATCCAGCCACAACGACGTTCACGACCTGTCACCGCACCATATTCATGACCTAAATCGCGGATTTTCTTACCAGTTTCATCAAACAATTCGGTAGGGAAAGGACCTGCCCCCACACGGGTACAATACGCTTTCATGATACCGTATACATTACCAATTTTATTAGGACCGATACCTAAACCGGTACAAGCACCGGCACAAATGGTATTTGAAGAAGTGACAAAAGGATAAGAACCGAAATCAACATCAAGCATCGTTCCCTGCGCACCTTCACAAAGCACACTCTTACCCGACTTCAGAAGATTGTTTATTTCGTGTTCACTGTCCACCAAATGGAACTGTTTCAGGTATTCGATACCCTCCAACCATTGTTTTTCCAGTTCGGTTATATCATATTCATAATTCAGACTTTTCAAGATCTGTTCGTGACGTGCCTTTGCCTTTCCATACACTTCTTCAAAATTATGAAGGATATCACCTACACGTACACCGTTACGACTCACTTTATCAGTATAAGTAGGACCTATACCTTTTCCGGTAGTTCCCACTTTGGCATCTCCTTTAGCAGCTTCATAAGCAGCATCCAGAATGCGGTGAGTAGGCAAAATCAAATGAGCTTTCTTTGAAATGTGCAAACGTTCTTTCAGGGGGTGTCCGCTAGCCTCCAAAGCTTCAGCCTCAGCCTTGAACAAAGCCGGATCCAGTACCACACCATTACCAATAATGTTTACTTTATTTCCTTGAAATATTCCGGAAGGAATGGAACGGAGCACATATTTCTGGCCTTCGAATTCCAGTGTATGACCTGCATTCGGACCTCCCTGGAAACGAGCTACCACATCATAACGGGGAGTCAGAACATCGACAACCTTTCCTTTGCCTTCATCACCCCATTGCAAACCTAACAAGACATCTACTTTCATGTTTCTTCGTTTTATGTTACTTATCTTTTTTCTTCCTACGCTTGGCCCAAGTACACTTGCTGCATACACCATAGATATATAAGGAATAGTGCGAGGCATGAAATTTCTTCAGTTTCGTATTGGCAATGGCTTGTTTCAGATTCTCATCCTGAAATTCGGTCACTTTGCCACATTCCGTACATATCATGTGATGATGGGTTTCATTGTTGTACGCACGCTCGTACTGGGAAGAATTGCCGAACTGATGTTTAATAACCAATTTTGCATCGATAAAAAGAATGATGGTATTATAAAGAGTAGCCCGGCTTACCCGGAATTTTCCTTCATTTGCCATATAATTATAAAGCGTATCAATGTCAAAATGACCTTTAATGGAATAGATAGTATCGAGTATAGCATATCGTTCAGGTGTCTTCCGATGCCCGTTAACCTGCAGATATTCTGTCAAGATCTGCTTTACCTTATCTTTCACATTCTCTTCCATCACAGATTTCAGTTCCGCCGTCAAAGTTAAGCCTTTTTATGATAACATGAAAGTTTAATGCCAATATTCTGTTTCTAATTTTATTTCTCCAGCCAAAGAAGCTATTTCTACCTTATCTGATTTGGTTAATGGAGCCAACAACCGATTCACCTTTTTGCCATTTTCCTTGCTTTGAACGGCAAACTTCTTCAAAGCAGTAGCAGCTGCTTTGCGGGGCAGCACTCCCTCGCTTTGTAAAGTGACCATTGCCTGATCCAAAAATTCAGCTTCCGAACGCTCAGTCAGCTGATTTCCCTTCATCAACAGCCTTGCCATCAGCATAAAGCCACATAACTGAAAATATTCACGCTCATCGGCCATCCATTCAAAAGCCTTCTCCGAAGCATAAGGTAAATATTGGAACAAACTCATGCAAGTCAGTTCCGCTATTTCAGGATAGCGCATATCTTCTACCCATATATCAGCTATTTCCGGATAAAATGTTTCTACCGGCTGTAACATTCCCGCCAGAATTTTACATTCACGGATATTTTCTTTCCATAAAGCTTGCGCCACTTCATGATTTTTTTCATAACGAGCAGCTATTTCTTTCAAACGCGGAAGTTCGATGCCAAAATTCAGTTTATAGTCTAATCCCTTCTCACGCATACTTTGGGAAACCACCCCATTCATAAACAAACGGAATTGCCCCTTTATGTCCTTTATTGTTTCGTGTACATCCATATTTATTCTTATTCATTTCTATAAGGAAGATTCGCAAATTCTTTGCTATAACGTAACATTTGCTCCGCGTAACCTTCATTATAAGATACTTTTACATCTATAATATTTCCATCCTTATCTGTCACGGCCTCATATACAGGATTTACAAAACCTTTGTAAGGAGCCAGATGAAGTTTTTCATAACGTGCCAATATCTCGGCGTGCAAAACCGGATCTATTTTCACCGCATACTTTTCGACCAATTTACGGGCAGCCTCAAAATCTCCTTCACTTTTAATGCGTTGTATCTCAGCCAGCAACTGTCCGAACAGAGTGCGCAATTTTTGATAATCGTTTATCTTCACATACGTTTTCCCATCCTTCTTAACCAGTTCAACCACCTTATCTGCAGCACCTTTCTCAAATGTCCACCGCGCAATGAGCTGGCGGTTACGCATGTGTGCTTCCTCTACCATATTACCTAACTCGATGCGGACTAACTGGGTCATCAGACCATTCATCATATAAGTATAATATTCTGCTTTAAAGGCATCTCCATCCGGTGTAAGCCCCAACTCTACCATTTTGTCATCCGGCAGATAGTACAAACCGAATAAATCGGCACGTGCCTCTTCTATCGTAGATCCATACGCTTTCAAAGCATCCTGATCTACTCCCGGTAACAACTGACCAGAACCGTGCCCCAAACATTCATGCAAATCAGTATGTAAATCCCCTGTAAGATCTGCATATTTCTTTATCCATTCTTTCTCTTCGGCACCGCAAACAAATTCATCTGTAAATCCATTACCATGAGCCGCTTTATTATAGGCTTCAGTCAGATTTCCGATGGTTACAGACTTAGAACCATGCACACTACGAATCCAGTTGGAATTAGGGAGATTAATCCCAATCGCTGTAGCAGGATACAAATCCCCCCCCAGCATAGCGGCTGTAATCACCTTGGCCGACACACCTTTCACTTCCTTTTTTTTAAACCGATGATCTACAGGTGAGTGATCTTCAAACCATTGAGCATTAGCGCTGATGATTTCCGTGCGCTTGGTTGCTTCCAGATCTTTAAAATTCACAATGGACTCCCAACTAGCTTTCAGTCCTAACGGATCTCCATAACTTTCAATAAAGCCGTTAACAAAATCCACGCGTGAATCCAAATCCTTCACCCACGCAATAGAATATTCATCAAAATCTTTCAAGTCCCCATTCTTATAAAATCGAATTAATTTTTCGATAACTATTTTTTGTTGTGCATCTTCTGCCACACCAAGAGCCTTATCCAACCAATAAATGATCTTATCAATGGCTTGCCCATACAATCCTCCAGATCTCCAGACCTTTTCTTGTACTTTTCCGTCCTCCTTTACTAAACGGCTGTTCATACCAAACATTACCGGCATCATATCATCCGGATTCTTCAAATTATGATAAAAATCTTCCGCTTCTTTCTGGGTTACCCCTTCGTAATAATTTGCAGCCGAAGTCAGGACCAAATCCTCCCCGTCTGCCTGATTCACACGTTTAGGCATCATTTCAGAATCAAAAATCACCGGAAAGACTTCTTCACAAAGTTCTTCCACTGTTTCCCCTTTACCCAAAGGTAACTTCAATGCATCCACACTATTCAATGCATCCCTAAAAAATTCCGGAGTGAAACCTGGTACGAACTTATTTGAAGCATAATGATGATGAATTCCGTTAGAAAACCATATGCGTTTCAGATAAGTTTCCAAATTGACGAAATTCACATCTGTACGATCTCCCTGATACTCTGTATATACGGTTTCCAACATTTTACGAATAAGCAAATTGTATTTGCCATTCTGATCAAACAAAATATCACGGCCTTGCAAAGCAGCTTGTGACAAATAGTAAATCAACTTTTTTTGTTTCAAACTCAGTTCTTCAAATCCATACACTTTATATCGAAGTAACTGTAAGTCGGCAAATTGTTCAACCGTATAATCAAATTCCTCCATTTCATTCATGCTTTTATCTACTTCATTGCAACCAACCTGTTTCATTTCTACAATTAACGTTTTTTATAGATACATAATTCGTGAGCCGAAACAAAAAAAGGAAAACAATTGTTTTCCTTTTTCTTAATTATAATGTAGCAAATTATGCTCTTATTTCTTTTCTTGATTTCTCTTACGATAGCCATTAGGAGTCTCACCCACATTCTTATAAAACGCAGCATAAAAAGATTGGCGATTAGCAAAACCTACCATTGCACTGATCTCTTCCACATTCTTATCCATATAGCGTTTATCAACTAAAAGATGCAAAGCATCTTTAATACGATATTCATTCAACAAACAAGAATAATTCATTCCGAAGCGGGAATTCACTACAGCTGACAAATAACGAGTATTTGTCTTTAATTCTTTCGCCAAGTCTTTTGCTGAATAATTAGGGTCTTTGTACTTTTTCTGAACAACTACAATGTTCAAAATCTTATCATACAATTCATCGGCAAGTTCTGCTCTAATCAGAGATCTGTAAGCAGCCTTTTTCTCTTTCTTTTCTCTCAGGTTATACGGTTTTTTCTTAGGAGCCGCTTCCTGGGTTTCTGATTTTTTTTCCACGTCGCTCATCAGTTAATTTTTCTTTTAATTTTTCGTTGTTTGGTTAGTTATATAAATGCAAATATCTAATTTTGGACAAATGTGGGAAAAGTTTTTTTCATATGCAACTTTTTTTGCTTAATTTATTTCTTAAATAATCACAACACTTTGTTTTTTAAGTGGCAAAAAAGTTTATTTGTCCAATCTACAATAACCAACCTCTCTTTTAAGCAATAATTTCAAAACAAATGAATTATGAATAAAAGTATATCTTATTTACTATTATTAGGCAGAGATTCCTACCAAATCTAAAGATTTTACTACCTTTGTAACCGATTACATTTTAAAATAACAAACAGATATGTTCCAAACTCTAAAAAACTACTTTGGATACGATAGTTTCCGTCCTTTACAGCAAGATATTATTCAAAATATATTAGCTCAAAAGGATACTTTGGTATTAATGCCTACAGGAGGAGGAAAATCCATCTGTTATCAATTACCGGCTTTACTGATGGAAGGTACGGCCATTGTCGTTTCACCCCTTATTTCTTTAATGAAAGACCAGGTGGAAAGTTTACAAGCAAACGGAATTGCAGCACGGGCACTGAACAGCAGCAATAATGAAACAGAAAATATAAATCTACGTCGCGAATGTCTTCAAGGAAAAATCAAATTGCTTTATATTTCACCTGAACGATTACTTATAGAAACAAACTTCCTGCTGAAAGATATTCAAATTTCTTTATTTGCCATTGATGAAGCTCATTGCATCTCACAATGGGGACATGATTTCCGGCCTGAATATACCCAATTAAAGGTATTACGTAATCAGTTTCCCAAAGTACCGATTGTAGCATTGACTGCTACAGCTGACAAAATAACCCGAAAAGACATTGTACAACAATTGGCCTTGAAAGATCCTAAAATATTCATATCTTCCTTTGATCGGCCCAATCTGAGTTTGGAAGTTAAAAGAGGCTACCAACAAAAGGATAAGATGCGGACTATTCTTGAATTCATAGAAAAACACAAAAATGAATGTGGTATCATTTATTGCATGAGCCGCAGCAAAACAGAAAATGTGGCCGCAATGCTGATGAAACAAGGTATCCGTGCAACCGTTTATCATGCAGGATTAAGCAGCGATATGCGTGATAAGGCACAAAATGATTTCATAAATGATCGTGTACAGGTGGTGTGCGCCACTATTGCTTTCGGGATGGGAATTGATAAATCCAATGTACGCTGGGTTATTCATTATAACCTTCCTAAAAGCATAGAAAGTTTCTATCAAGAAATAGGACGTGCCGGGCGTGATGGTATGGAAAGTGATACTTTGCTGTTCTATTCACTGGGAGACTTGGTTATGCTTTCCAAATTCGCTACAGAAAGCAGCCAGCAGGAAATTAACTTAGAGAAATTACACCGGATGCAACAATATGCTGAATCGGATATCTGTCGGAGGCGTATCCTGCTGAACTATTTTGGTGAAACCATGGACCATGATTGTGGCAACTGTGATGTGTGCCGTAATCCCCCCGAACGCTTTGACGGAACAATCATTGTACAAAAAGCTTTGAGTGCAATAGCCCGAACTAACCAACAAATAGGTACTCACATGTTAATAGACATATTGAAAGGGTCAGCAAACCAAGAACTGATTGACAAAGGTTATGACAAACTGAAAACATATGCCGCAGGAAGAGATATTCCCGCACGCGACTGGCAAGATTATCTGCTGCAAATGCTGAATCTAGGATATTTCGAAATAGCCTATAATGAGAACAATCACCTCAAAATAACTGAAAGCGGGCAAAAAGTATTGTTCGGCAAAGAATCCGCCATGCTGGTAGTCATTAAACGGGAAGAATTCGTACCTGCTAAGGAAAAACGCAAAAAGAAAGCCAAGGAAGAGGTACTCTTTCCCACTCCGGTTACTTTTGGTAATGAAAACAAGGACTTGTTCGAGGAGTTACGTATACTGCGTAAAAAGCTGGCGGACCAGCAAGCTATACCTGCCTATATTGTTTTATCCGACAAGACTTTGCACCTGATCGCCACCCAACAACCTACAACAATAGAAGCATTCGGCAACATCAATGGTATTGGCGAATATAAGAAAGAAAAATACGGAAAAGAGTTTATAGAGTTGATAAAGAAGGTACTGAAGAAATGAAAAACTATTCTTCCCATATACCAACAAGAGGCTGTCTCAAAATGAGACGGCCTTTTTTTGTGTTTGCAAAAAAATCGGGCAAGTCCTAACTTCGCTCAG
>NZ_JBDFXP010000065.1:0-17802 GCF_040911965.1 Phocaeicola sp. RTP21359st1_B8_RTP21360_211022 | reverse complement strand
AATTCTTCATGTTCAGACTGGCTAGGCTATACGCTTAAAAGAAAGCTTACCAACCCGGAAAATCCGCTGACCCTAAATTTCCGCTCATCCAGCATCCCTTCATAGCAGCCACGGCGTGCATCAATAGTCAATGTCCGCTTGGCATCATTCCAAGTCATCGGAATTTCAGTATAAGCACCGTTTTCGTAATTATAGTTATTGCCTTCATCCTCATAAAGCACAAAATTACCATCGGCACCAGGATAAACACAAACCTTGAGATTGTCCCATTTCTTCTCGGTCACGTATTGCACATCGGGACCTAACGGCACGATGCTTCCAGCACGTACATAAAGCGGAATACGATTGAACACAGTCGTCACCTTCAGCTTCTGCCCACCTTCTACCACTTCGTTCGTCCAAAAATCATACCATTGGCTACCGGCAGGCAAATATAGTTCCATTTCTTTAGATTGAGTAAAATCGACAGACAATAGAGGGATATCAGACTCCTGCGCTTTGCAGCCCCACCCTTCATTCTCTTTCAAGATTTGCTGTGCCTGCTCAGGAGTGTATTGGGCATGTAATACAGGTGCCACCAAAAAGGATGATCCAAACATATACTCACTGCCCATGTTCCATGTCTTAGGATCACTGAGAAAATCCATGAATAGTGCCCGCATAAACGTGGAATTACGATGACTTACTTCCCAAGATGTAGAATAGATATAAGGCATCAACGAATAACGGAGTTTTATAGCATCAACCAATGCATCATACACTGGCTCACCAGCTTTACCATAGAGGAAAATTTCGCGAGGTGCATCAGCCCCGTGACTACGCATCATTGGACAAAATACACCGAATTGCGCCCAACGCACATACAATTCATGGAACATAGGATTTTTTGTAGCCGTTCCACCTCCCAAGCTATTGTTATAAGAACCGGCAAAGAATCCGCCAAGGTCAGTATTCCAATGCGGCATTCCCGTCAGAGAAAAATTCAACCCGGCAGTAATTTGCCTACGAAACATATCCCATGAAGATCCTACATCGCCCGTCCATACATTTGAGCCATAACGTTGTTGCCCCAAGAATCCTGAACGGGTCAAGATAATGACACGCTTATCGCGAGTCAGAGCACGCTGATGATCAGACACTCCGCCTACTGTTACGAGCGGAAAAGCGTTCCGTACGCTACGGAAGGAACCGGAATAAGTCTGTCGGTCGAAATCCGAATCTTTGGGGTTAAAGTGGTCAGGTTCTGTCGAGTCCATCCACCATCCGTCCATGCCAAGCTGAAAGATACCTTTGTTCAAGTAATTCCAATAAATATCACGAGCCTTCGGATGATATGGATCATAAACCTTCACGCCAGAAGGATAATCAAAGTTAGGCGGCCATCCTTCCACACCCGATTCGGGCCATGTAGCCATATCCATCAGCAACCCTTCCTTCTCAAGTTCCTTGAAAGGTTTAGTCTTTGGACCAAAAGAAGACCAAATGGAAATCATCATGTGTGCATTCAAGCCGTGGACTTCATCAATCATCCTTTTCGGATCACGGTACTCGTAATTCAGGAACTCCATTGCATTCCATAAATAGTTACTTCCCCAATATTGCCAATCCTGAATGATACAGTCAAGCGGTATGCCCAATTCACGGTATTTCTTCACAACACTTACCACTTCATCCTGACTCTTATAGCGCTCTTTGCTTTGCATAAATCCATAACTCCACAAAGGCATCATAGGAACAGAACCGGTCAGCAAGCGAATCTGTGCAATTACACCGTCAGCCGAACCGCCATACATGAAATAATAATCGATACAATCGCCTACATCTGAACGGAACGACGTTTCCTCTTCATTGTCAACATACATCGTACCTGCATAATTATCCCAAAATACACCATATCCCTTAGTCGACTGAAAAACAGGAGTTACGTCTTCTGTATTGCCTTGCACCAGATACTTCTCTATTCCACGTTGCATCATCTGTCCGTTTTGAAGTTGTCCAAGTCCATAAAGCCCTTCATCCTTATCGGTTTTAAAACTTTGGTAAACAGAATAAGTAGCCCGCCCTGCGTCATTGACAGGTATGAATGCCTTCACATTCTCCAATTCCTTCAATAGGGGCATCCCATTACGTGTTTCATAAATCAGAACACCTGTTTTTGTGTCTAGTTTCACCGTCAGTAAACGGCTCTTCATTACAATATTGCCATCTTCCGACGTAGAAACTTTAAGAGCCGTTTTTTCAGGTCTTGCAATAACCGAAAGACTTTTCTTATCTACCGATTGCCCATGCGGCATTTTCAACACACGCAGACTATTAGCATTAAACCATTGCACTTCCACATCTATCTTTTTCCCAAAAATAGAAGCCTTAATGCCTGTTTCTGTCCGCTGATATTCCTGCGACCACACCAAAGTGGTCAACAGACAACAGAATGTAAAAATAAGTTCTCGTTTCATAAACTCTAACTTTATATTAGTTATCAATAAGTATTAATTAACCTTCCACCAATCCAGCATAAACTATTTTTATTCTATCTCCTCAAAGGGATAAGCTTATCTATCATCATTAATAAAAACTTCCATAGCAATATCAAAACAATTGTCTATATGCTAAAAACACTTACCCTTATCCTATTTCCTCAACTTAACCCATACCACAAAACCTCCGCGAGGCTGGCACTCTATATTCAATTCTTTGGTATCGAATGCCGAATTTTCAATTTTTATTTGTTTCCCATCAGTAGTATCCGAAAACAGTTGGATAAGCTGAATAGAATCTTTAATAAACTCCAAATTCACACGAAATGATTTTGTATTTTCCGTACCATTCAAACCGGAAATATACCAACTATCCTTACTTTTACGAGCAATAACAACACTTTCAGCCGGATAACCGGACAGCAGTCTGGTATCCTCCCATGCAACCGGAAGATACCTGATAAAGTTCTGTACCTCTACCGGTTGTCGCCTATACCCTTCAGGACGATCTGCCAAATGCTGTAGAGCCGACTCAAAAATAACAAGTAACGCCAATTCATGCGCATCGGTAGTGATATGTGGATGTTGTGAATTGGTAAATGTACAAGGCGTATAGTCCATCGGACCTATCACATTACGGGTAAAAGGCAAGGTACAATTATGCCAAGCTGCATTATCAGTCAATGTCGGTTTATTATTATACCATTCGGCCCCATATACCGCTTCCACACTCATCAGGTTTGGGTACGTCCGTTGCCAGCCTCTGGGAATAGCTGCCCCATGAAAATTGACTAACAATTTATGCCTGGCTGCATCCTCCAGCAAATCAATATAATAATTCATCGTACCTATAGAATCTCCACCAAAAAAGTCTATCTTAACTCCCTGAATACCTATTTCTTTTAGCCATTCAAATTCTTTGTCACGCACTTCCGGGGTATTCAACCGATATAACGGAGTAGGATCACACCATGCAGTAGAAGAATTATACCATATCAAAGGAGTTACATTTTTCTCTTTACAATAGTTCATTGCATCATTCAGATTTCCTCCATTCCCCATTGCATCCCATTCCCAATCAATCAACATATAGGGCAAATCAAAGTCTGCGGCAAAATCAATATATTTCTTCACTATTTGATAATCCTTAGAACCATGATTATATGCCCAATATATCCAAGAGACCAATCCAGGTTTTATCCATTGGGTATCTTGGATTTTACATGGTTCACTCACATCAGTTACCAAAGTCGATTCGACAATATCAGCTAATGTTCCTATGATAGCGACACGCCAAGGTGAATACCAGCCGGATGGGCATATCAACCGTTCATCCGATAATTTTATCTTATAGATAGAAGAATCAGCTGCATTAGTAAGATAAGCTCCTGTGTTATCACGTAATATGTTGGCTTCGGTTAATAGTACAAAAGCGCTGTCCGAAGGTTGGAACAATGTTGGAAAACTCCACTCACGTCCCTCATTATCTGCAACGCCGTCCGTATTTGGCCAATAAAAGCCCTCATAACCTACAGTAAATTTTTGTGTCCAACGCTTGATACCTGGAGTAAAAGCAAATGCAGTGTACTCATCAAGAACCACAATCTCTTCTTTGGTTTTAGGAAGATGATAACGGAAAGCTATACCATCATTATAAACCCGGAAAATAAGATCTACCCGAAGTCCTTTGACATTTTCAAACCGATAAGTACATTCATTAGCCTCATTATGGCAATGCCTGCGTTTACCAGTCAGCATTTCATAATCATCAACTACAGAAGTTACAGGAGTTGAGCTTATCAATTTAAAGCAATCATCCGTATCCGACGTTTTTAGACCTATTTCAGGTAATGACATCATTTTAACTTTATCCCGCCCACTATGATAAATAACAGAAAAACCTTTTTCAGCATGATATTCAATGGCTATCTTACCGTTAGGAGATTGTAATAAATTGTTTTGCATCGTACATGAAATGCAGGATAAGCACAACAGTGCAATGATAGTAAAATATTTCATAATCATTAAATTGTTCAATGTACCTTCTATTATATTTTAAGGAAAAAGAGAATACTTTATCAGCACCCTCTCTTTCCTCTCTTTTTTAATTATTCATATAGATAAAACATACGTTCCATCATACTCCATTTTTCTTTAGCAAGTTCCCCTTTCCTGCATTGTTGGAATACCGATACAAAATCTTCCCATTCCTGCTGTCGGGGTAAAGTCGCAAGTTTAGCCATAGCAGATTCCCAATCGAAATCAATAGGAGTTTCGACAATCATGAATAACCGATTACCGCATATATATATTTCCATTTCTAAAATACCAACTGAACGGATCCCCTCTCTGATCTCCCGCCACGACTTCTCCTTACTGTGGCACTCCCGATACTTCGCTATCAGCTCCGGATCATCCTTCAAATCCATTGTCTGACAATATCTCTTTACCGGATAGCCATATCTTTTCATTTCATATCCATTTTCTTTCATCTTATCTTAAACTTAATCCTGCTTAATTATATCCCTCATTCTGTTTCAGATTCTTATTTACATTCAAATCATTTTGAGGAATAGGAAAATATCGGTTATGGGGTGCCCATGTACGTTTCTCAAATTGATAATACATATTTTCATCCACCGGAGAAGCAGTAGCCCCACTCCCTCTATAATTACGAGCTTGAGGATCATCCGACAATTTTACTCCGGTAAATGTATGATTAAGTTCTTTCTCGGCAATGCCCCAACGTAACACGTCATAATATCGAAGCCCCTCGAATGCCAGTTCCACACGTCTTTCTTTACGAACTGCTTCACGAACAAGTTCCTGTGTCGCTACGTCTGTCTTTTTTATTCCAACCAATTTCACACGATCACGTATATCATTGATAGTCAAATCCAATAAATTCTGGTCTACTGCATTCGGCTGCGATTCATTTACCGCTTCCAGATAGCTTAATAGAACCTCAGCATAACGCATTATAGGAGTATAAGTGGGAGTAGAACCTAAATTATTAGTTATAGACGGATCACAACCTTTCTTCGGACAATATCCATTAAATAAGGCAAATTTATTATAGCTATCTGCAGTATTAGCTCCCTTAAAGCAATCATAAATTATATCATTATACTTAGTTCCCTCATAACTTCCCAAAGGAGGTAAAAAAATAGAAGCATACAAGCGCAAATCCCGATTAACATAAGGATCATTCTCATCATAAACCTCAGAAGTCTTAATGTCCTTGCCGTCTGCACAGAAATATTCTTTCACCAATTCGTTATATGGTGAGAACTGATGCCACCCTCCATAAGCAGCTTCAGGATATAAATATTGATAACGTGAATTAGTATACAAATCCTTTATCCCCATAATACAAAATATTATCTCAGGGCTATATTCACCTCCTATTTGAAAAAGTTTCTCATAGCTGTCCTCTCCATTACGACGATCCAATTCATATATTCCCGACTCAATCACACTACGTAAAATAGTAGCAGCATCTCCCCATCTCTCTTGTGCCAGATAAAGACGACTTAAAAGTACCTTAGCCGCCCCCCTGGTAAACCGGCCATATTCCTCTGAAGAATATTGGACAGGCAACAAGTCTATAGCAGTCTTCAAGTCCTTCTCCACTTGCGAATAGACTTCAGTCTGAGGTGTTTGAGAGATAGAATTCGCTTCGTCCACCGACAGAGTTTTCAAAGGCATAGGAACATCCTTATAATAAAATGCCAAATTTAAAAAGAAATAAGCTCGTAAACACTTCACTTCGGCAGACCACTGTTCTTTTTTAGATTCTTCCATCGGACAGTCCGTAATATTCTCTAGAAAAGTGTTGTACTTAGCTATTTGCGTATATGCATTTCCCCAATACCAACGTAAATTACTGTTAGTAGCCACCGTATTGGAACTAGCCATTAAAGTAGAAAAATTTTCCTTTTCCGTTCCGTTTCCACCTGCAAAATCCAAATAGAGCAACCCTTGTGGCGTAGCAAAATCATCATGCGACCAACCAGTCTGGAAACGATAACATCCTGTCAAAGCCAACATGGCATCCCCTTCACCAGTCCAAAAACTACCATCAGAAATTGCTGAAGGTGGCTCCTTATCTAATAAATCCGAGCAACCAGTTGTTACTAGTGATACAGCCAAAGCACATAAACAAGCCTTTGTCATTCCTAATGTATTATATATATTTTTCATAATGATTCTTGATTGAATGATTTACTTAGAACTTGAAATTAAATCCGAATGAATAAATACTATTGACCGGATAATAAGAGGGAGAATCCCCTGTTCCTATCTCATTTTCAGGATCCCAACCTTTATAGAAACTATTGAAAGAGAACAGATTTTGTCCGCTTACATAAACACGCACATTTTCCAAACCTATTTTTTTAGTCCATGCTTTTGGGAATGTATATCCTATTTGTATATTCTTGACTCGTAAGAAACTAGCATTACGGACCCAATAATCAGAAGTTTGAAGATTAGTGTCATTCATATTCAAAGTTTCCAATCGAGGATATTCAGCCCATTTATCAGGATTTTCTTCCTTCCAACAAGATTCAGCCTGCCATCTCTGTATCTGTCCACCGTTGTAGAATGCATAAGCCATATAAGATCCTATCAAACGCTTATGACCTCCTAAACCTTGTAATAAAGCTGAAAAATCAAAACCTTTATAAGAAGCGGAAAGATTCAAACCATAATAAAACTTCGGGGTAGTACTTCCCAATACGGTACGATCATATTGCGCATCCACCTTACCATCGGGAACCCCGTCAGGACCACTAATATCTTTGTATTTCACATAACCAGGTTTCAATCCTGACTTACTTACCAATTGCTCAGGAGCCGCATCTATTTCCGCTTGGTCTACAAACAGTCCATCAGTTTCATATCCATATATAATACCTATCGGTTGCCCTACAATTCTGTTATTATTAATTTCTTCGGTAGCTCCGTTCGCCAATTTCTCAACTGCATTTTTTACCCATGTAAAATTAGGAGAAATACTAAACCGGAAATCACGTCCTATTTGTCCGTTATAAGTCAGATTTATTTCAATTCCTTTGTTCGAAACAGCTCCAACATTAGATTGTCCGACTTCACGTCCCATAATACTAGACACCTCAACTGGTGCTAAAATGTCCGAAGTATATTTATAAAAATAATCCAATGTTCCACTAAAACGTCCATTCAATAAACTAAAATCTAAACCAATATCCGTTATAGCCGTCTTTTCCCAAGTAATTTCCGGATTATTATAGGTTTTCATGTAAGCCCCAGACTGAAGAGTTGCCGGATTTCCAAAAGGATAATCATGTCCAAGTTCATAAATCTGTTGGTAAGGATAAACACCTATATTTTGATTACCAAGTACACCATAGGAAGCACGCAATTTCAAATTATCAACTACAGCTGAAACTGCCGCATTCTTCCAAAAATCCTCCTCAGAAATTCTCCACCCTGCAGAAACTGACGGGAAAAGTCCCCAACGATGACCGTCCGCAAAACGTGACGATCCATCATAGCGCAAATTAGCCTCTAATAAATAACGATCTTTCCATGCATAATTTATACGCCCGAAAAAAGAAAGCAACGCATATTCCTCCAATGAACTATCATTAGTAGCTGTTGATTTATCTCCAGAACCTAATTCATACAAATAATTATTAGGAAACGTATTTCTATAACCTTCCAAACCTTTATTATTAGATTGCTCCACAGAAGTACCCGCCAATAACTTAAAGGTATGATTTTTAATTTGTTTTTCATAAGTAGCTAATGCTTCAAAGGTAGTATACGTATTATTTGCAGTCCATACATTTAAAGTAGCGGGCCCCACTGTCTTACTATCATCAAAATAAGTATCAGCCCGGTACGCTTTATCATATTTAGTCCAGTAATTCACCCCAGCTTTACCTATAAAAGAAAGTCCGTCTACAGGAGTATTCCATGTCAATTGTCCGGAAGCACTTATATTTCTACTCACATTCTGTACAAAAGATTCACTCGCCAACCACGCTTCCGGACTATAATTATCCTGATATCCAAAACTTCCATCCGACTTTTGCCCGGCATAAATAGGTCCCTGACGAACAGCATATCCTATCATTCCATCAATACTTTGTGGTTCGCCATTAGGAGCATTATATTTATTATTATAAGCATTAATATTCAAATTAAGCATCAGCCCTTTGGCGATTTCACTTTTCATAGTAAACAGTGCAGTCATTCTTTCATTAGACGTTTTTGCCGTCATACCTTCCTGATTTCTATAACCTACTGATAAATTATAACTTGTCGTAGCATTTCCTCCTTGTATGCTGAGATTATGTTGGTGTTGAAAACCAGAACCAGATTCCAACAGCCATTTTAAGTGATTTACATTCGGATAATTATCCGGATCAGATCCATCTCTATACTTTTGAATCTGTTCAGGTAAATAAGCTTCCTGCTTACCCATATTCCGCATAGCCATATTATAATATTCCGCATATTCCCATGATGGTAAAAAATCAGGCAATTCCGTAGGCCGTTGCCAACCAAAAGAATTACTATATGTAATAGTCGTTTTACCTTGTGCACCCTTCTTTGTTTCAATCAAGATCACCCCATTAGCAGCACGATTACCATAAATAGAAGCAGAAGCTGCATCTTTCAAAAAAGAAATGCTCTGAATATCATTAGGATCTACATCATCAATGTTACCTGATAAACCATCAATCAAAACCAATGGATCTGTTCCAGCTTTTGAAAATGTACCAGTTCCACGAATTTTAACAGTTGCTCCTTGTCCGGGACGACCTGAAGTTTGCAATACACTTAAACCTGGAGCCAAACCTGCCAGTGCTTGAGCAGTACTCATAACAGGCTTACTAGCCAAGTCTTCAGCTGAAACAGCAGATACGGCTCCTGTTAAATTCACCTTTTTCTGTGTTCCATATCCAACTACAACTACTTCTTCCAACTTTTTTGTATCTTCTTCCATTATAATACGAAGTAACTTGTTACTTTCAACCTTTATTTCTTGCGAAATATAACCTACATAACTTATCTGGAGCATGTCTCCCATTTCAGCAGACAGAGAAAATTTGCCATCCAAATCAGTAACAGTTCCATTGGAAGTACCTTTAACCAAGATACTGACCCCAATTAACGGCTCACCGGAAAAATCAGTAACCAAACCATTGACATTACTCTGTGTCTGTGCCCAAGTAGTATAGCTCAGGCAACACATCAACAAGACCACCAAGAATCTTATTGGCTGCATACATTCTAATCTGTTTTTCATTATTCTATTGATTATTGGGTTAATTTTCAAGACATAACAAAGGCTTACCGACCTAAAAAAGCCGATAAATAAACCTACTTTATGCTATATTCACTTCTTTATCTTAAATACGGGAGCAATCTTATTCAACTGTACATCAGGCATATCAATAACAACTCCTTGCGCTGTACGAGTAAAAGATACCTTTCCATAACCTAACAATTCAATTTTAGTAATTTTATCAGGATACAACTCACTTCCCGTTGCCAGCGATTGAATGACAACTTGCTTTTCTTCCGGCCATGCAAGGACTGTAGCATAGAGATATTTCTTGGTTTGAGTAAAACGGATTTCAGATGCAGTGGCTTTAGTGTAAGCACCTTCATTGAAACCTTGGGCATTAATCTTGATATCAGCATTGGCTATCGGACCTTCTCCGAAGACTTTCCACGGGCGTGTATCATAAATAGCCTCTTTATTCATACTCATCCAGTTACCAAATTCATTTAAAATGGCTTCTTCCTTTTCATCGAAAGTTCCGTCAGCCCGAAGAGGAACACTAAGCAACAAATTACCGTTCTTACTGACCACATCCACTAATAGTTTCACTACATCGGAAGCACTTTTATACCAGCCGTTCTCCGCCAGTCTGGTATCATAATGCCAACCGCCTAAACAAGAACAAGTCTGCCATGGCTCTTCATAAATACTATTGGGAGATCCCCTTTCCACATCCCATACCAAAGCTTTACGTTGCTCATCGGTAAGAATTTTACCAAACATAACAGCACTGAAATCCCCCTTACGAACAACCATGTTGTGATTATAAAAATGTGCGGCAATCTTCAAACCCGCATCACTGATAGGATAAAACGGTACACCAGTCACATCAAAATAAATCAAATCGGGATTATAACGGTTTATTGCATCGACTGTACGATCATAAAAGTTTGTCACATATTCTTGAGTAGGAATACAAACACCATTTCCCCATGCCCATTGACGGTGAATCATACCGTCAGCCCAACTTCCAGCGCTTAACGGGTGATTCTGTGCATAAAGTTTTTGAGGATCGTAGCCTTCCCACCACTTACCCTTACCATCTTCTTTAGTCAAACATCCATCGTAGGGTACACCTGCCTTCTCGCCATGACGGTCGTATCGTTGAGCCGGTTCATACCAGCTCCACGCATGGTCCGCATGGAAACTGATACCAAATGGAAGACCGTTTTTCTTAGCTGCTTCAGCCCAGCCCGCCAATATATCCTTCTTAGGGCCTATATTCACGGAATTCCATTCCTGATATTGGCTATCCCATAAATCATAATTATCATGGTGATTACCTAAAGCGAAGAAATACTGGGCACCAATCTTCTTATAAAAGGAAACCAATTTGTCCGGATCCCATTTCTCGGCTTTAAACAAAGGCAATATATCCTTGAAGCCCACTTCAGAGGGATGGCCATAATGTTCCACATGGTGCTTATACTCGCGCGAACCTTCCAAATAGAGAGAACGCGCCATCCAGTCGCCGGACCCTTCCACACATTGCGGTCCCCAATGTGCCCAAATACCAAATTTGGCATTTCTAAACCATTCAGGAACTTTATAGTTCTGCAATGATTCCCAAGTAGGTTCGAACTCTCCCTCCTGCATTTTTTCATTTTTCTCTGAAACAGGTACCTGGTAAGTCTGAGCCTCCAAAACTCCCGTCCAAAGCAACAAAGCCGAAGCCAAAAGAAAATGTTTTGCTTTCATAGTATAATTGCTTTATATGTTTTTCAATTATCAATAGTGCAAATATACAGAGTTGAAACCAATTTATATTATCCAAATGCGCCATTATGTAGGATAATATCGACTTTTACCTGAAATAATTCAAAAACAAATACCAAAACAGGTGATTTGATATGAAAATATCGATTTCCCATTGGATTATATATATACTTTTGCTTACTTTGTACAAAACTGAATCTTTCATTCTAATACCTTAAGGAATATGACACAATCAATCGACCAATTACATTTACTTATATTAAATGTAGGACTAGCCATTCACAATGCAGACTGGAACTGGAAAAACGTAAGCAGCCCTTTTACCCGACTCTATTATATAATGGAAGGAACTGCCCAAATAATATTTCCCGATGGAATGCAGGAACTAAAACCACATCATCTATATCTGGTGCCATCATTCACTACCCATAGTTATCAGTGCAATTCTCATTTCACTCATTATTATCTCCATATATATGAAGACCATCAATCGGAATCCGGCATTCTGGAAGATTGGAATTTCCCGATAGAAATACCTGCGGGCAACCTGGAATTACCACTTATTAAAAGGTTATGTGAAATAAATCCTACCATGCAGCTTCCTCAATCCGACCCGACAAGCTATGACAACAACCCCACATTAATCAGAAACATCATTAAAAATAAACAGCGTACCTTCTGTGACAAAGTCGAATCCAGAGGTATAGTATATCAACTTATTGCCCGCTTTTTAAAAGACGCCAAACCTAAAGTGGAAGTCAACGATAACCGTATCCAAAAAGTTTTGTCCCACATCCGAAAAAATATCTATAAAACAGTAGATATAGACTCATTGGCAGCAATCTCATGCCTCTCAAAAGATCATTTTATCCGTCTTTTCAAAAAAGAAGTCGGTACCACACCGCTACAATATATTAATCAGAAAAAAATAGAGAAAGCCCAATTAATTCTGATTACAGAGGATATTCCCGTAAAAAACATAGCCTATCTCCTTGCTTATGAAGACCATTCTTATTTCAACCGCCTATTCAAAAAAATCACAGACGTTACTCCACAGCAATATAGGGAACTATATAAAAAGTAACCGTCTTATTATTTTTACGCAAAGGTTTACGTACTTTTTTCAACCTCTTCCACCATATACCTAAAGGTTATTCCTCTATTTTTGATGCCGGAAATAAATCTAAAAATAAATAGAGCTATGAATTACAATGAAATCGGGAAAACCGGTATGCGGGTTTCCAATCTTAGTTTCGGCGCATCTTCATTAGGAGGAGTTTTTCATGATATCCGCGAAGCAGAGGGTATCAAAGCTGTTTACACAGCAGTAGAGAATGGAATGAATTTTATTGATGTATCTCCCTACTACGGGCACTACAAGGCCGAAACCGTATTAGGCAAAGCATTGAAAGAAATACCACGTGACAAATATTATCTCTCTACCAAAGTGGGACGCTATGGAAAAGATGGAGTCAACACATGGGATTATTCCGGAAAACGTGCAACGGAAAGTGTGTATGAAAGCTTGGACAGACTCCACATTGAATATATCGATCTGATTAATGTACACGATGTAGAGTTTTCAGACATGAATCAGGTAGTCAACGAAACATTACCTGCACTGGTAGAACTTAAAAAGAAAGGTATTGTGGGACATGTAGGTATCACAGACTTGCAATTAGAAAACTTAAAATGGATCATTGATCACTCGGAACCGGGAACAGTAGAAAGCGTACTTAACTTCTGCCATTATTGTCTGAATGACGAGAAACTGACTGATTATCTGGATTATTTTGAATCAAAGAATATCGGCATTATCAATGCCTCCCCCCTTTCAATGGGCTTACTCTCCCAACGTGGGGTTCCTGCATGGCATCCGGCCCCCCAATCACTGGTAGAAGCCTGTCGGAAAGCTGTTCAACACTGCCTGTCCAAAAATTATCCTATAGAGAAACTGGCTATTCAATATTCTGTCAGCAATCCACGTATCGCCACCACTTTGTTCAGTTCGGCCAATCCGGATAATGTATTGAAAAATATAACATATGCCGAAGAACCCATTGATTGGAACCTTGTAAAGGAAGTGCAAGAAATTATCGGAGAACAAATGCGTGTCAGTTGGGCTAATTCATAATACAAAGGAAAATAATGATGGATTTTAACATAATAGATGCACACTCCCATCTTTGGCTACGGCAAGATACGGAAGTCAACGGATTGCCTATCCGTACTTTAACCAACGGACGTTCGTTATTTATGGGGGAAGAACGTCAGATGGTTCCGCCCTTTATGATTGACGGGCGGAATAGTGCCGAGGTTTTTCTCTCGAACATGGACTATGCACAAGTATCGGCTGCCGTAGTCACTCAGGAATTTATTGATGGCATCCAAAATGAATACCTCGCAAAAGTGTCCCATAAATACCCAGACCGTTTCTTTGTATGCGGTATGTGCGAATTTCGTAAACCCGGTTATCTGCAACAGGCCAAGGAATTAATAAGTTCCGGTTTCAAAGCAATAAAAATCCCGGCACACCGCCTTTTTCTAAAAGAAGGAAGAGTCATGCTGAACAGTGACGAAATGATGGAAATGTTCCATTACATGCAAGAAAAAGACATTATCCTTTCCATTGATTTAGCCGATGGGGATACACAAGTACAGGAAATGAAAGAAATCATTCAGGAATATCCGCAGCTTCGAATCGCTATCGGACATTTCGGTATGGTCACCACACCTCATTGGCAAGAACAAATAAAGTTGGCCCGCCATAAAAATGTCATGATAGAATCCGGGGGGATCACCTGGTTGTTCAACAGTGAATTCTATCCGTTTCACGGAGCGGTCAAAGCCATTAAAGAAGCAGCAGATCTGGTAGGTATGGACAAACTGATGTGGGGATCGGATTACCCTCGGACCATTACGGCCATTACTTACAAGATGTCTTACGATTTCATCCTTAAAACGACTGAAATGACACAAGAAGAGAAAGCACTTTTTTTAGGTAAAAACGCCGAAAGATTTTATGGTTTCAAAAATATCATATCTCTTCCTTACATAAAAAACATGTCAGAATAATCAACTGACACTTATAAATCCATACCATGAAAAATAAGAACTATTATGTACCATTGATGCTCATATTCTGCCTGTTTTTCCTATGGGCTATCAGCAGCAATCTGCTACCTACTATGATAAGACAGCTGATGAAAACCTGTGAGTTAAACGCTTTCGAAGCATCATTCACAGAAACAGCCTACTGGCTTGCCTATTTCATCTGTCCCATTCCCATCGCTATGTTCATGAAAAAATACAGCTACAAATCGGGAATTATTTTCGGGTTATTACTGGCGGCATGTGGTGGGTTACTGTTCTTCCCCGCTGCCATGCTGAAAGAATATTGGGCATATCTATGCATATTCTTTATCATTGCCACCGGAATGTGTTTTTTAGAAACGGCAGCCAATCCTTATGTAACCGCTTTGGGAGATCCGAAAAGTGCGCCCCGTCGATTGAATCTGGCACAATCATTCAATGGGCTGGGAGCTTTTATAGCTGCCATGTTTCTCAGCAAACTGATTCTGAGTGGCAACCACTATACCCGCGACACCCTGCCCACTTCTTTTCCCGGTGGCTGGGAAGGTTACATTCAAACAGAAACAGACGCCATGAAACTTCCTTATCTGCTGCTAGCTATGCTACTCATTGTTATTGCCATCATCTTTATCTTCTCCAAATTACCTAAAATCAAAGAAGGAAATACGATGGAAGGAGTAGAATATAAAGGAGAAAAATTAATTGATTTCGGAGTCTTAAAACGTTCTCATCTTCGTTGGGGAGTTATTGCACAATTCTTCTACAATGGTGGTCAGACAGCCATTAACAGTTTATTTCTAGTCTACTGTTGTACCTATGCAGAACTACCTGAAAATACAGCCACCACCTTTTTCGGTCTTTATATGCTGGCTTTTTTGGCAGGAAGATGGACAGGCACACTACTCATGGTAAAATTCCGTCCACAAGACATGCTATTGGTATATGCGCTGATTAATGTCTTGCTATGTATTGTTGTGGTTTGTTTTGGCGGTTGGACAGGTCTTTATGCCATGCTGGGCATCTCTTTTTTCATGTCTATCATGTATCCCACTCAGTTCTCGCTCGCTTTGACTGATTTAGGCAACAACACCAAAAGTGGCTCGGCATTTCTAGTTATGGCCATCGTTGGAAATGCTTGCTTACCCCAACTCACAGCTTATATGATGCATCTGAACGAACATATCTATCATATAGCCTATACTATCCCTATGATTTGTTTCCTGTTTTGCGCCTATTATGGCTGGAAAGGATACAAAGTGATTGATTAAACTGATTAAAAATAAATAAAAAATGAAAGCAATTCAAATTACCGCTCCTTCCGAAATGAAGGTAGTAGACATCGAGAAACCGGTCTTGGAACCGGGAGAAGTTCTTGTGAAAATTAAATACGTCGGTTTTTGCGGCTCGGACTTGAATACATTCTTAGGCCGTAACCCAATGGTAAAGTTGCCCGTTATTCCTGGACATGAAGTAGGAGCTGTCATAGAAGCTGTGGGCAAGGATGTGCCGGATTCTTTAAAACCCGGCATGAGCGTTACAGTTAATCCCTATACCAATTGCGGTAAATGTGCTTCCTGTCGTAACGGCAGAGTAAATGCCTGTGAACATAATGAAACTTTAGGGGTTCAGCGCAACGGAGCCATGTGTGAATATATCGCATTGCCTTGGAGTAAAATAATCCCGGCCCATCGAATTCCTCCTCGTGACTGTGCACTGATCGAACCGATGAGCGTAGGCTTTCATGCGGTTTCCAGGGCACAAGTTACAGATATTGATATAGTGATGGTCATTGGTTGCGGAATGATCGGTATGGGAGCTATTGTACGTTCAGCTCTTCGCGGAGCTACCGTTATCGCTGTAGACCTGGACGACGAGAAATTGGAACTTGCCAAACGGATAGGTGCTCACCATACCATCAATTCCATGACAGAAAATGTACATGAATGCCTGACAAAGATTACGGAAGGACTCGGTCCTGATGTAGTCATTGAAGCTGTCGGCAGTCCTGCAACCTATGTTATGGCCGTCAATGAAGTCGGATTTACCGGGAGAGTGGTATGTATAGGGTATGCAAAATCAGAAGTTTCTTTTCAAACTAAATATTTTGTCCAAAAAGAACTTGATATCCGCGGATCACGTAATGCATTGCCCACAGATTTCAGAGCAGTTATCCGCTACATGGAACAAGGTACTTGCCCAAAAAATGAATTGATCAGCAAAGTAGTCAAGCCCGAAGCAGCAATACAGGCCATGAAAGAATGGGCGGCAGCTCCCGGAAAAGTATTCCGTATACTAGTCGAATTTGACTAACCACATCTATACAATTACCCAAAATGTGCTCAAAGTGATCGTTTTCTACTTCGAGCACATTCTCTTTTTTGATTAAATCCTACTTGATTGGATAATATCAATTAATATCGGACGGAACCCGCTAACGAAACACTCTACTGCTATTACCATCAGAATAAGTCCCATCAAGCGCATCATCACGTTATTTCCAGTTTCACCAAGAATAGAAACCAACCGGGTAGAAGCCCGCAATATAAGATAGGTGATAAAATAAATCAAACCAATTATTCCGATCAGAATTCCCTTCATGGTCCAAGTATTTGCATCATCCATTAACATTATTCCGTTAGCTATAGCACCGGGACCGCAAAGCATAGGAATAGATAACGGGGTAATTGAAATATCATTGGCATACGTTTTAATTTCTTCATCTTTCAACTTCGTATTAGTAAAACGTGCCTGCAACATATCATACCCAATCTTCAAAATAATAAAACCGGCAGCAATACGAAAGCCATTGGTCGATATTCCAAAGAATTTGAATAAAAATTGCCCGGAAAAAGTAAAAGCCAGAAGTGTAATAAAGGAAATGATAGTAGCACGTTTCACAATATGACGCCGTTCTTCATCATCCATTCCTTTAGTCATAGTCAAAAATACAGGCATGGTTCCCAACGGGTTGGTTAATGTGAAAAAAGAAGTAAAGCATAGTAATGCAAATGGTAATAATGTATCCATTGACGTATTATTTTTAGGTTATGGGCAAAAGTAATCCATAATTGGGAGATGAGCAATAGTAGAGGTCACATTTCACACGTGCGTATACAAAAAAAAGCCTCCGGAACTTCTTCAAGTCCGGAGGCTTCAATCAAAACGGCGGCTACCTAC
>NZ_JBDFXP010000064.1:0-18110 GCF_040911965.1 Phocaeicola sp. RTP21359st1_B8_RTP21360_211022 | reverse complement strand
AAGAACGATTGACAAATGCTTCAGCGGAGTCGTTCAATGCTAAAATCAAAGCTTTTCGAAGCCAGTTAAGAGGGGGGCTGATCTGAAATTCTTCATGTTCAGACTGGCTAGGCTATACGCTTAAAAGAAAGCTTACCAACCCGGAAAATCCGCTGACCCTAAAAAAGACCAAGACGTTTTTAAAAAAGTTCCTGTTCTTTTTTAAAAAGGTCGTCGTCTTTTTTGAGAGCATGAAGATATCACATATGTAAGCATAAGACTAGGTACACCGAATAGTACACCGAAAGAATGCTTTGATATGCTTGTTTTTGCCATGCACCAAAAACAAAAAATCCCCGTAAAGTATTAATTTACAGGGATTTTCTTTGTTTTGCAATTCTTTCCAGCGGAGAGACAGGGATTCGAACCCCGGGTACCTCGCGGTACAACGGTTTTCAAGACCGCCGCAATCGACCACTCTGCCACCTCTCCAAAACTTCCTTTCAGAAGTGCTTTTTGTTGAAAGCGTTGCAAAGGTACGACTTTATTTTAAATATGCAAGACTTTTGAACAAGAAAAATTAAAGGTTTTATTATATTTGCACTCTCAACCGAAAAAAAGCATATGAAACTAAAATGTCTTTTCTTACTGTTACTTTTGGGAATATCCTTTTGTGTACATGCACAAAAGCGCCCCGTCATCCTTGAGAAACAGTTGGAGATCATTAGGAAAGAACCTGATAACGGGGATGCATTAAAGTTTCTATGCCAATACTATTTAAATAAAGGAGATTATTCCAAAACCATCACTTACGCCGAGATTATGAAAAACGTAGCGGACAAGACTAAAAATCCTCTACTCCAACTCTATTCATATATCTACCAAGCACAAGCACAAATGATGAGCGGACGGGAAAAAATAGCCAAAAAAAACTTGAACCTTTCTCTTGAACTAGCAACCAAACTGAATAATGACTCCACCCTTTGTTCCGTCTATGGTAGTCTCGGACTCTACTCTGCAAATATTGAAACCGATTATTACCGTGCCATACGATGGCTTTATAAAGGTATCCAATTGGCACAACAAAATAATTTCCAACAACAATACGCTTTGCTTTTAGGCAATTTAGCAAACATCTATTACCTCAAAAAAGATACAGCCGGTATCAAATACGCATTAGAATGTTATGAATTAGGACACAGTATGCGTAATCCATACATCATTTATTCCGGTGCAGTAAATTCTGCCTATATGTATTTTTTAATGAAACAGAATGAGGAAGCAATGAAATATATACATGAAGCCGAAACATTGATGCTGGAAAATGATTTCTACGACCAAGCCCATACCTACAATCTCTTTGGCAATATATTATATGATATGGGTGAATATGCCCAGGCCTTGGAATATTACAAAAAAGCCATGAAGGACAAACAGGCGGCACAAACTTCCTCTATTGTCTATGCCCATTTGGGATATGCACGTATACTAATGCAGCAAAACAAACAACTAGAAGCTATTTTATTGTTAAAACAAGGAATAGCTATTTCTTATGCACGCGTCAACGCCATCCATCGCAATGAACTATACGAAAATCTGTCCACCTGCTATGAGCAATTGCACCAATATCATGACGCACTGAAATATTATAAAATATTCCGTTTGGAAAACGACAGTCTTTTCAACAAGGACAAAGAAAGAGATTTAAGTGAAATGCGATTCAAATACGACTCTGAGCGGCAGGAAAATTTAATAAAACAAAGCAAGCTGGATGTAATGCAGAAAGAACAGCGTATACAACAACAGACATTTATTCTTATTATCATTGTGATTGTTCTAGGATTGCTTTATTACCTCTACCACCGTAAAAACAAACTTTATTTAAGTATAGTCAAGCAAAATCAAGAAGCAATCAAAAGAGAAACGGAACTGAATCGCCGTATAAAAGAATTGGAAACCAATGCCCCCTCCATGGTTTCTACTTCCGAAAAATATGCTTCCTCCTCACTCACCGACGAGAAAAGTTTAGAACTTTTCCGTACATTAGAGCGTATTATGAGAGAAGAAAAAATTTACAAAGACAATTTTATAACAAAAGACAAAGTAGCAGAAATATTAGGAACTAACCGTACTTATCTATCACGTATCATCAATGAACAATCCAAACTATCCTTCACTCATTATGTAAACCGTTTCCGTATTGAAGAAGCTATCCGTCTATTATCCGACCCCAATAACGAAACTCCGCTGAAAGCCATTTCTACAGAGCTGGGATTTAACTCCATTTCCACCTTTTATAACCTTTTCCAATCCTCAGTGGGAATGACTCCCTCCCAATATAGGAACAAAGTTATGGAACTTCAAAAAGAGCAATAGGTTATCTTTTTGCTCTTTTTTTTATTCTGAAAACAGCAATTGCCGATATTAATATAGGTATAAAGAGGCATATCTAAGATATTATCCCTTACTTTGCGGTATGAACATTAATCCAAATTTAAATAATACGTAATGAAAAAGAAGTTTTTTTTAAGTTGCCTCTTAATCGTTATGGCATTGCTTCCGGCAGTTGCCCAGATTCAAGATCCGGTACAATTCAAAACCGAGTTAAAGACGATTTCCGATACGGAAGCACAAATAGTATTCACTGGTAAGATTGATGCCGGATGGCACGTTTATTCCACTGATCTTCCTTCGGGAGGTCCTATCTCCGCTACTTTCAACGTAGACAAGATAGAAGGAGTAGAATTAGTAGGAAAGCTCACTCCACAAGGTAAAGAAATTGAAAACTTCGACAAGGTGTTTGAAATGAAATTACGTTACTTTGAGAACACTGCCATTTTCATTCAGAAACTAAAAATAACGGGCGCTACCTATATGATAGAAGGTTATATGGAATTCGGTGCCTGCAACGATGAAAACTGTCTGCCTCCTACTGAAGTTTCTTTCTCTTTCTCCGGAAAAGGAGTTGCCGCTGCCACTACAAGCAAGACTACTGAACCCGCAAAAACAGAAACAGCCATAACGGAAGTTCCTGTAGCGGAAACAGCTACTGCAACTACCGCAACAGATAGTGCTACAACTGCCGCCCTGATCGGCAATGACACTGCTGTCCAAGATTATTGGACTCCGGTTATCCAAGAGTTGAACGCATTTGGCGAAACGACATCACAACAAGACCGTTCATGGATTTACATCTTCTTTGCCGGGTTTATCGGTGGATTACTTGCCTTATTTACGCCCTGTGTATGGCCTATCATCCCAATGACGGTAAGTTTCTTTTTAAAACGTAGCAAAGACAAAAAGAAAGGAATCCGTGATGCATGGACATATGGTGCTTCTATCGTAGTGATCTATGTATTATTAGGTCTTGCCATAACCTTGATATTCGGTGCCAGTGCCTTGAATGCACTTTCCACAAATGCTATTTTTAACATATTCTTCTGCTTGATGCTAATTGTGTTTGCAGCCTCTTTCTTTGGAGCATTCGAACTTACTCTTCCTTCAAAATGGAGCAATGCAGTAGACAGTAAAGCGGAACAGACCAGTGGTTTGTTAAGTATCTTCCTGATGGCATTCACCCTATCTTTGGTTTCATTCTCATGCACAGGTCCTATCATCGGCTTTTTGTTGGTAGAAGTTTCCACTACAGGTAGTGTAGTTGCCCCTGCTATCGGCATGTTAGGTTTTGCTCTTGCATTAGCGTTGCCATTCACACTGTTTGCCATGTTCCCGTCTTGGCTGAAATCCATGCCTAAATCCGGTGGTTGGATGAATGTAATTAAAGTAGTATTAGGTTTCCTTGAGCTCGCATTTGCTTTGAAATTCCTGTCGGTTGCTGACTTGGCTTATGGATGGGGAATTCTAGACCGTGAAACATTCCTTGCTTTGTGGATTGTGATTTTCGCTTTGCTAGGCTTCTATTTGCTGGGTAAGATCAAATTCCCTCACGATGATGATGATGATAAAGTAGGTGTTGCCCGTTTTTTTATGGCTCTTATCTCACTTGCATTTGCTGTATATATGGTACCGGGCTTATGGGGTGCTCCTTTGAAAGCTGTCAGCGCATTTGCTCCTCCCATGAATACACAAGACTTCAACTTATACACCAATGAAGTACATGCGCAGTTTGATGACTACGATGCCGGTATGGAATATGCAAAACGTACCGGAAAACCGGTAATGCTTGACTTTACAGGTTACGGATGTGTAAATTGCCGTAAAATGGAAGCTGCTGTATGGACTGATCCGAAAGTAAACAAGTTGATGACTGAGGACTATGTACTGATTACATTGTTCGTTGATAACAAAACTCCATTGCCCGAACACATCAAAGTGATGGAGAACGGTAAGGAACGTACACTACGCACGATCGGTGATAAATGGAGTTACCTGCAACGCTCTAAATTCGGTGCCAATGCACAACCTTTCTATGTATTGATTGACAATGAGGGAAAACCATTGAATAAATCATATTCATATGATGAGGATATAGACAAATATGTTGATTTCCTCCAGACCGGATTACAAAACTATAAAAAATAACCAAAGTGTGTCAAAAGTCGAAGGAGTGTCAAAACTAAATAAACCTATCATTTTATTCATTCAGAATATTCTTTAATGAAAAATATTCTGAAAATCAACAAAAAGGAAAAGACAAACGAAACGATAGTTTTATTCGAGTTTTGACACACTTTCAAAAAGATTTTTGCAAGACCCCTTAATAATTATCTACTATGATCGCCAAACCAGAAAGAGAGCAAATCATTGCCCTTATAAATCGCGAGGTCGTTCCGGCTATCGGGTGCACAGAACCCATAGCCGTAGCCCTTTGTGTAGCAAAAGCAACAGAAACACTAGGTAAAAGACCTGAAAGGATTAAAGCTTTACTCAGCGCCAATATTCTTAAGAACGCCATGGGAGTAGGCATCCCGGGAACAGGAATGATTGGGCTACCTATCGCTATCGCCTTAGGGGCATTAATCGGAAAATCCGAATATCAATTGGAAGTCTTAAAAGACAGCACTCCTGACGCCGTAGCAGAGGGTAAAAAACTAATTGACTCACAAGCTATCTCTATCGGGCTGAAAGAGAATATAGAAGAAAAGTTATATATCGAAATTATCTGTGAAGCTGATGGTGATACAGCGACGGCCATTATTGCTTGCGGGCATACCAATTTTATATATGTGGCCCTAAACAACCAAGTTTTACTAAACAAACAAACTACCTCCACCTGCAATGAGGATGCAAAAGAGCCGGAGTTGAACTTGCGGAAAGTGTACGATTTTGCCACCACCACACCATTGGATGAAATTCGTTTTATTCTTGAGACCAAACGTTTGAATAAAGCAGCGGCAGAACGTTCTTTCAAAGGAAACTACGGTCACGAATTAGGCAAGATTCTGAAAAGCAGCAAAAGCGAAGAACAAATATTGGGAAGTAATACATTTACCCACATCCTTTCTTATACCTCGGCAGCTTGCGATGCACGTATGGCGGGAGCTATGATTCCTGTCATGAGCAATTCAGGAAGTGGGAACCAAGGAATTACAGCTACTTTACCGGTAGTAGTCTATGCCGAAGATAACCATAAATCAGAAGAAGAATTGATCCGCGCACTGACACTTAGCCACCTGACAGCGATTTACATCAAACAAAGCTTGGGACGTCTGTCTGCACTATGCGGCTGTGTAGTGGCTGCAACAGGTTCCAGCTGTGGTATCACTTATTTGATGGGAGGCACTTACGAGCAAATCACTTTTGCCGTACAGAATATGATCGCTAACCTGACAGGTATGATTTGTGACGGAGCCAAGCCCAGTTGTGCTCTGAAATTAAGCAGCGGTGTTTCTACTGCTGTATTTTCAGCTATATTAGCGATGGAACATAAATGTGTATCTTCTGTAGAAGGTATCATTGACAATGATGTGGACCGCAGCATCCGCAACCTGACCAGAATTGGTTCACAAGGCATGAATGAAACCGATAAACTAGTATTGGATATTATGACCCACAAACAATGTGATTAAATATATATAAAGATAAGAGAGTTAAAAACGAATCAGACACGGCATTTTATACAATCCGTGTCTGATTTTATTTCTCACTCCACCAACATGTCTTTATATTGGGTATGCCGGGTAAAAAACATTTTTGCAAAAGAACAAGTAGGACGTATTTTAAGCCCTACAACCGAAGCATATCTCACAGCGGCCTCGGTCAAAGCCTGAGCTATTCCCTGCCCTTCCAACTGTGGGGGAACTATGGTATGAAGGATATCCAAAACTCCGTTCTTTTCATCATATTGCAAATAGGCGATTTGTCCCGATTCAAATACTTCGAAACGGTCTACTTTCTCGTCATGTATAACTGTATGTTCCATTCTATATTGGTTTTAATGTATGACTATTACTAATAAAAACAATAATAAAATGGAATTGTTTTTACTCATAGATGAAATCTGTTACAGAACGTATGTCTGTTGACGAAACTCCGATACACACTTTAAATGACACTATAAAATATTGAGAACTATCTGCCTTGTCTATATTGAAAAGCCGAAGGTAGTATACCAAATTCTTCCTTAAAATACCGACTGAAATATTTCGGATTATTAAAGCCCACCTGATAGGCTATTTCCGAAATATTCTGTTGACTTCCACGGAGTAATTGGGCAGCCCGCTGTAAACGAATTATACGAATAAACTCGATAGGAGTCTTACCGGTAATAGCCAATAACTTTTTATATAAATGAACGCGGCTCATCCCTAATTCCTTGCTTAACTCTTCTACAGACAAATCACTGCGTGCAATATTGTCTTCTACATATTTCACAGCATGATTTATCAGTTTTTCATCCATCGAAGTTATGGCAGTCCCACTAGGTTTGAAATCAATATAAGCATGATTCCAAACCGTTTTCAACTTCTGTTCACTTTTTTCTTCAGGAACAGCAGTCACCATTTCCGGCAACTCCTCCGGTGGAATAATATGAGTTATCATCTCATTATCCTCACCCTCAATCAATTGAATCACCGTTGCTCTTTGTGGAGCAACGGCTGAGATTGTTTCTATGTTTTTTTCTTCTGCAATTTCTTCCGTATTACCAGATTCTAATCTTCGGATATCCTCCTCCAGTCCTTCTATTGTTATTATATGGTTTGGTTCTTCTTCCGATTCCTCCCCGGCATTAGACGCCATATAAAACTCCGGAATCTGAAGTGTGGAAATGTCTTCTACCGGCTTATCTGTAACTTGCACCTGTTCTATCTTCGTCGGTTTACTCTCGGAACGCTTTACCGGGATATGGATAACAAAAACACAACCGACAGGAGTATTATCCATTACGTTCACCGTGCCATCGTGAAGTGTGACAAAATCACGTACAATACTCAGACCACCTCCGCCATCTGAGATATTCATATCCGGATTATCCACTTGATAAAAACGTTCGAAAATGCGTTCTCTGTTTTCTTCTTTAATGCCGACACCTGTATCAGCCACTCTGATTTCCAGCATTTCCCGAGAATCCTGTCCTTCTACTAAACCGACAGACACATCAACTCGTCCACCATTGCAAGTAAATTTTAAAGCATTGGAAAGCAGATTCATCATCACTTCCCTCATTTTATCCCCATCAAACAACATATTCAACGAAGGAACTGCTGAATGAAAAATGAGAGAAATATCTTTCTTTTCAGACAAAGAGATAAAAGAATCACAAATCGTATGAATACAAGAGATGATATCATCATCAGACAGACTTAAATAATATCCATTCACATCAATTTTCCTAAAATCCAACAACTGATTTACAAGATTCAACAACCTTAATGCATTGCGTTGCACTATATTCAATTTATCCATCAGAGCAGCATCCGATTGATATTCCTTCATCAGCGTTTCCAACGGTGAGATAATAAGAGTGAGCGGAGTACGTAATTCGTGGCCGACATGAGTGAAGAACTTCAATTTCATATCTGCCTTCTCCTGATTCCTCTCTATTTCTTGCTTTATTTGCTGTTTTTTAAATTTATCCCGTTCTCCACGCAGAATCCAATAGCGTCCCAATATCAATACAGCAACCAACAAAAGGCTATAAACAACATATGCCCAAACGGAACGCCAAAAAGGAGGATAGATAACAATTTTCAATGAAGCTTCTTCATCTCCACCATATCCGTCACTGTTGACTGCTTTCACCTTCAGCATATAAGTTCCGGGAGCTAGATTAGTATAAGTCACTTTGCCAAAGGCAGTAGTCATCCAACCCTCATTGAAACCTTCCAGTTTATAAGCATACTCCGTTTTTTCCGGCAAAATATAGTTATCAGAAGCAAATTGTACACTGAACATATTCTGTTCATAACTCAATTTTATCTGATCTACCTTGTTCAACGCCTTATCCAAAATCACCCTGCCTTCATATTCCTCACCCACCCCTACTTCTTCATTGAACAAGAACAAACGGGTAAACATCACGCTGGGACGTTTTTTATTGTATTTTATATCATCCGGACGGAAGCGGTTAATACCATACAGCCCTCCCATAAGAATTTCTCCAGAAGACATTTTTTTAATGGAACGCAGGTTGAACCCACTATTTTGCAAACCATTTTTGTCATCATAAACACAACTATGAAAAATATAGCGCCCTGTTTTTAAATCTACTGCCGGTATGACATTAGTTATTCCACGTGCTGTAGTCACCCATATATTTTCATTACCATCTTCTACTATTCCAGAAATGATAGGGCTGGAAACTCCTTGCTCCACTCCTAATATAATCAGTTCATCTGTTTTGGGATTATAAACATTCAGCCCCTCACATGTACCAATCCATATCAATCCACGGCTATCCTCATACACCTGACTTATATTCTGATCTGAAAAATATTCCTTACCAGATTTAGTACCTTCCAGATTAACCACTTTTTTAGTTTCAATATCCAATTCCGAAAGTCCCTGAGCGGTACCAATCCACAAAGAGCCCTCTTTTCCCATACACAAAGAGGAAACATAATCGGATATCAAGCCGGCCGAAGTTGTATTATAAGTGGTGAACAAACCCGTCTTGGGATTCAAACTCTGCACTCCCCCACCCAATGTACCTATCCATATAATCCCCTGCTTATCTTCAGCCAAAGCCAATACATTATTATGAGCCAAAGAATTTTGCCGTTCCGGTATGTTTTTTTTATAATGAATAATACGACCGTTATCATAACAAATCAAGCCTCCCCCAAAAGTACCAATCCAAAGTTTCCCATCACCGGCTTTCAAAATGCAAACAATAGCATCAGTAGTGAGTTTATCCGTACCTTTCTGTGGAAAAGCAGCCCGGTTGCCAGTCACGGAATTCCAATATATGATACCGACATCGTTGGTACCCAGCCACACATACCCCTCTTTGTCTTCTTCAATGCAACTAATATCTCCTATATACTCTGCACCAAATTTAAAAGCACACTCATTAAAATAGGAAATTCCTTTTTTATAAGTCCCCACCCACATAGTTTCACTGGAATCCTCGTATAGAACCATTACTGTATTATTTTGCAAACTACGTTCATCACCTGCCTTGTTCCGCAACTGCCTCACTTCCCCTGTCTTCTTATCCAATATATCAATGCCATCCTGATCTGTTCCTATCCATATACGCCCTTGCTTATCCTGTGATACAGCACGGACCATGTTATGAGACCGACGCTTGATAATATTTGTCAGCCAAGACAGCCACTTTTCCTGTTCCGGATTATAAACCCATATTCCAAGCGGACTGTACATCCATATATCATTATCACGATCTACAAACAGAGTGAAAATTCCCTGCTTGTCAGTTCCCAATTCCCCAACCAAATCATCCTGCTGCCATTTAATCTCATTTGTCCGAGTATCCAAACAAACAAGTCTTCCGGTATTATATACCAACAAGATTCCCTTGCTACATTCTACAATGTCCGTAATATCACCTTCTGGCAACTGATGAGTATCAAACAAAAGCGGATACAGTAATTGAGATTCCGGAATGTACAAATAACAGCCTTTTCCTTTTATATAAAACCACATATTTTTATTATGGTCTATATATACTAATGCTGGAGTTCCGTCAATACCGACTTCACATAGCCATGCATGCACCTCCCTATCAAATGTTTCTGATTCCGAGTTGTAAATGACATAACCCACACCGGTAAGAATCCATAAATTTCCTTTATAATCTTCTTGTATGCTTTTGATATAATTATCAGGTAAAGAAGCCGGATCAGCATTATTACTACGAAACAAAGTCATCTGGCACCCGTCATACCGATTTAAACCGGAAGCTGTGGCAAACCACATAAAACCTTCGGAATCTTTAAATATATCAAGGACTTGATTGTTTGACAGACCATCTTTCACCTCCAAATGTTTAAACATAAATTCACTTGCATGCATCAGACTAGAAAAGCATAATAATGTAATGATCAAACATTTTTTTCTTATTCCCATAGATTTTAAAGGCTAATTATTTTTATTCCACTGCAAATGAAGCAAAAAGCTTGATAACAGACAAACTAATATCGGCTTTTTTATCATTCGATACCCACAATATGTTTCATTTTTCCTATTTTTGCAATTGAAATGAAAGCATTAACGGATACACAATACATACGACAGCTTGTCTCGGAGGGAGAACACTGTCATCAGGATTTCAAATTCGAGATTTCGGACGCACGCAAAATAGCCCGTAGCCTTTCCGCATTCGCCAATACCGAGGGCGGCAGGCTGTTAATAGGAGTAAAGGACAATGGCAAAATAGCAGGAGTCCGCTCTGACGAAGAAATATATATGATAGAAGCAGCAGCAACCATGTATTGCAAGCCCAAAGTAGAACTGGAAACGCAGACTTACAAGGTAGAAGGAAAGACTGTATTGGAAATACGTATTAACGAAACGGTTTCTAAACCTGTATATGCCCTAGATGAAACGAATAAGCCATGGGCCTATATCCGCATCAAAGACGAAAACATACTGGCCACTCCCGTCCATCTAAAGATGTGGCAACACAGCAAGAAACCTGAAGGAGCACTTGTAACATTTACCGAAAGAGAGCAACGGTTACTGGATGTCTTGAAAGAAAAACTTTCATTAAATCAATGTTGCAAACTTTGCAGGTTAAACCACAAGACAACTTGTGAACTATTAGCAGACTTTATCCGTTTTGGTCTAGTGGAACTTGTTTTCCATGGACATAAGTTCTATTTTAAATTAAACAAGGAATAAGTAAAATGGATATACTGACCCTATTAATCAGCAGAGTGAATGATGTGCTTTGGACTTATATTTTGATCATCATGCTGTTAGGATGTGCATTTTGGTTTACTTTTAAAACAAATTTCGTACAATTCCGCATGATAAGAGAAATGATACGTCTATTAGGTGATTCTACAGGCAAGACAGAAGGTCGCGAACACCATATTTCCTCTTTTCAAGCTTTTGCCGTTTCCATAGCTAGCCGCGTAGGAACAGGCAATTTGGCAGGAGTCGCCACCGCCATTACTTTGGGTGGTCCGGGTGCAGTTTTCTGGATGTGGGTAATTGCTCTTTTGGGGGCCAGCAGCGCTTTTATTGAGTCCACATTGGCCCAATTATATAAAGTACACGGACATAATTCTTTCGTTGGCGGGCCAGCTTATTACATGAAAAAAGGATTAAAACAGCCGTGGATGGGAGTTTTGTTTGCCTTTTTGCTTATCTTTACTTTTGGATTTGCTTTTAATTCAGTACAAAGCAATACCATTTGTGCCGCTTTCGAAGAAGCATTCAATATTCCTCCCAGCCTAATGGGAGTGATACTGACCTCGCTCACATTAATTATCATCTTCGGAGGCATTCAGCGTATTGCTAAAGTAAGTAGCATTATTGTTCCTGTCATGGCATTGGGATACATCTTTTTATCCCTTTTCATCGTAATTGTAAATGCAAAGCATTTGCCAGAAGTTATTGAATTGATTATAGCGAATGCCTTTGGCTGGGAACAGGCATTAAGCGGAGGTATAGGCATGGCATTAATGCAAGGAATCAAACGTGGATTATTCAGCAATGAGGCCGGTATGGGTTCCGCACCCAATGTAGCGGCAAGTGCCGATGTTACCCATCCTGTAAAACAAGGATTAATTCAGACATTGGGAGTTTTTACCGATACACTTGTCATATGTACTTGCACTGCTTTCATCATTCTTTTCAGCGGAGTGGCCTCCACAAAAGAAGCCAATGGAATAAAACTTACTCAAATGGCACTGAATAATGAAATAGGCAACATCGGAACTATTTATGTGGCGGTGGCAATTCTGTTTTTCGCCTATAGCAGCATTTTGGGAAATTATTATTACGGTGAAGCCAATGTACGTTACATAACTCATCGGAAATGGGCTATCCCCATTTATCGTATAGCAGTGGGAGGAATGGTTATGTTTGGGGCATTGGCCAGTCTGGAACTGGCATGGAGCCTGGCCGATATGGCAATGGGATTTATGACTATCTGTAACTTGATAGCCATTACTTTACTAGGGAAATATGCATTCCGTCTATTGGAAGACTATCGAATTCAGAAACGTAACGGGGTCAAAAATCCAGTTTTCACCAAAGACAGAATGAAAGATATTGAAAATGATTTGGAATGCTGGTAACACAAAGCAATCCCCCCGGCATCAACCATTCAATAAAAATGATAAATAGTAAAACAAAAGGATTTTAATCAAAAATGTTTCAGTTTTTATCGCTATCTTTGCAGACAGGAAAACAATATAATTTAAGAACACAATGAGCATATTTTCAAAATTATTTGGTAAAAAACAGACAGAAGGAGAAGAAACAAGCCGCATAGGTGGTATGGAAGACTTCATGACACTAATCCGTGTATATTATCAGTCTGTAATGGCCTGCAACATAGGTATCACAAATATTAATTTTTTGCCAGACATGGCAGTTTTCAAACGCACCCTTAAAATACCGACCCAAAACAACAAGTTGGGAATTGCTGAGAAGTCACGCTGCAAAAAGATGTTAGTAGAACTTTATGGTCTAAGTGATGATTTCTTTAAAGAAATTGACGGTTCTATAAAAAAGAATTGCAAGAATGTAAATGATGTCAAGACTTATCTTTTTATGTTCCAAGGATTCAGCAATGACTTGATGATGCTGATAGGTAATTTGATGCAATGGAAATTCCGTATGCCCAGCGTAATGAAAAAAATGTTACGTAACATGACCGAGAAAACAATTCATGATATCATGACCAAGACCGACTGGAAAGACGAAAGCGTACACAAGACCTGTGTTGCCATCCGTAAATACAAACAAGCCTTAGGATATTCTGAAAACTGGATGACGGAATATGTGTATAACATTGTATTACTGGCTAAAAAAGAACCAAAGCCAAAAGAATAATCATTAAAGATTTTATGAAATCCTTATTAAATATAGAAGAACATCCATTAGAGCCTTTTTTACCGGTTAACGCCAAACTACTGATGTTAGGCAGTTTTCCCCCACAAAAGAAACGATGGAGCATGGAATTCTTTTATCCCAATCTGCAAAATGATATGTGGCGTATTTTTGGAATAATATTTTTCCAAAACAAAGACCACTTTCTGAATCCTGACAAAAAGGTATTTGACAAGGAACGTATTATTGATCTTTTGAACAAAAAAGGCATCGCACTTTATGATACCGCTTCAGCTGTTCGCCGTTTACAGGACAATGCCTCAGACAAATTTCTGGAAGTTGTAGAACAGACAGATATCAGTTTGCTACTGAAGCAGATTCCAATGTGCAAGGCCATTGTAACCACAGGACAAAAAGCAACGGATATTATTCGTGAACAAATAAAGGTAAAAGAACCCGTTGTAGGAACCAGTGAACCTTTCGAATTCGAAGACCGGACAATGCGATTATACAGAATGCCTTCGTCCAGCCGTGCCTACCCGTTGCCCATTGAAAAAAAATCAGCAATATACCAGGTCATGTTCAATGAGTTAGGCCTATTAAACGAATAATGAACAATATTTTTTCATAAATAGGTTTGTATATTCCAAATATTACACTACCTTTGCAGCCGCAAACACGGGAGTAGCTCAGTTGGTAGAGCACCGGTCTCCAAAACCGGGTGTCGGGAGTTCGAGCCTCTCCTCCCGTGCAAAAAAGATTATTCAATGCCACGCCATTGGATAATCTTTTTTTATATCTTCTACTTTCTTAAGGAATTTGCAAAAGTTTATGAGTTTGTAGGCTCAACCGCCACTCTGGATGTTGCAAAATGTAAGCAATCACTTCTTCTGTATTAGCACAAGAACAAGGCTGCAAAAAATAATGACTGGCAGACAAATCCAAATAAGCAGAAACATCTTGTCCCACATAAACCACTTTCACCTCATCTATACGATCTAGATTTATTTTCGCCCCTTCTTTAGGGGAACAAGTAACCCAATCTATATTTTCAGGCAGCAGACAAGTGCCGTTTGTCTCAATACAAACATACTTCCCTTCATGATGCAATGCATCAACTAACTTTTCATCAATCCACAATCCTGGCTCACCACCAGTCAGTATTACTATCTGGGTCGAATATTTTGCCACTTCCATCACAATATCCTCATCACTCATCAATGTACCTTCTTCATGCTGAGTATCGCAAAAAGGACATCTCAAATTGCATCCGGAAAAACGTACAAAAACGGCAGGTATTCCAGTATGATACCCCTCCCCCTGTAAGCTGTAAAATATTTCATTAATCCTTCTCATAGATAACGGTATTTCCTTCTGACTCGCGAACTTCAACCTTGAAACAAGTGGGAATTTGCTCACATACCCAGCGTGCAATATTTTCAGCTGTAGGATTAAAAGAAACAACCTCATTCAAATTCCGGTGATCCAAACGCCCCATCACCGTTTCCTTGATATGCGTGAAATCCACCACCATACCATCCTCGTTCAAAACCTCGGAACGACAATAAACGGTAATAATCCAATTGTGACCGTGCAAATTCTCACATTTACTTCTATACGACAGCTTCAAGCTATGGGAAGCTGAAATTTCCATTCGTTTAATTACTGTATACATAGCATTTAATTATAATAAGAAAGAACTCACACCTAATGTCACCTCGGTGCTACAGGACGCAAAGATACACCATAAAAAAGAATAATATAAAAAGGACACTGTATTTTTTTGTTTTTTGGTCTATATTTGCACCTATGAAAATACTATATACCATTGTAGGAACAACCTCACTCATACTAGGCATTATCGGCATATTTCTTCCTTTACTGCCTACCACCCCCTTTTTATTACTGACAGCCGCCATGTATTTCCGCAGTTCACCACGCTGGTATCATTGGCTCATCCAACAAAAATATTTAGGAAGCTACATCCGCAATTTCCGCGAGCATAAAGCAATACCTTTACATGCCAAAATCATTTCCGTATCATTAATATGGATTACCCTAAGCTATTGCGCCATCTGGACACTACCCTACATTTGGGCAAGAATCCTGTTTCTGATTATTGCAATCGGTACTACCTGGCACATCTTGTCCTATAAAACATTAAAACGATAGACAATCCTCAACAGACATATGTAATAGTAAAAAGATCATATTCGAACAGCACGGGAAAAACAGCTAATAAAGACGTTAAAAAAGTTTTTTAAACGACAAACGATAAATTTAGGACGAAATATTTTCGTGTTTGCTTCCAATCCTTTATATTTGTGTACAATTTTGGTATAAAATGACTGAAGAAGACAAAAAGCTATTAAATACTTTCGAGGCAAGACTGAGGCATTTTATGTATTTGCATGATGAATTGAAACATGAAAATGCACAGTTAAAGCAACTTCTCACTGAAAAAAACGAGGAGGTAAGACGATTGGAAAATAGCCGGAAAGAATTAGAAGTAAGGTATACCAATTTGAAAATGGCGAGGACAATCAGTATTCATGATAAAGACATCAATGATACAAAACAACGGTTGTCAAGGCTTGTGCGTGAGGTCGACAAATGCATCGCTTTATTAAACGAATAAAAAAAGTTGGACAATAAAACGATAGTATTATGGACGATATGATGAAGATACATCTACTGATTGACAACGAACGATACCCGATGACCATCCGTCGTGAAGATGAACAGTTATACAGGGACGCTGCCAAACAGATTGACAATAAACTAAACAAATACCGTAGTTATTACCCTGATTTCAGCCCCGCAAGGCATTGGGCAATGGCTGCGCTGGAGTTAGCTTTTGAAAATATTTCTATGAAAGACAGGAATAATACTGCACCTTATCAGGAAAAATTGAAGGAGCTGACCAAAGAGATAGAAAAACAAATCAGTAACAGAGAGTAATCGTTTAGAATTGAAGATATTCACGCACAGCTATACTGTTAAGAGAAGGGTTCTTAACAGATAGATTGTGCGTTTTTTATTTATATATAAATTAATAACAATGATAACAACGGTAATAATAGCAATTGTGTGTTTCGCTGTAGGTGGTGGACTATCATACATGCTTTTCAGATATGGCCTGAAATCTAAGTATGACATCATCATCAAAGAGGCACAGACGGAAGCTGAAGTAATTAAAAAGAACAAGCTTTTGGAAGTAAAAGAAAAATTCCTGAACAAAAAAGCTGATCTGGAAAAAGAAGTCGCCCTACGTAACCAAAAGATTCAGCAAGCCGAAAATAAATTAAAACAACGCGAACTGATGTTGAACCAAAAACAGGAAGAGGTTCAACGCAAACGTACAGAAGCGGAAGCTATCAAAGAAAATCTAGAAGCTCAAATTGTCATCATAGACAAGAAAAAGGATGAACTGGATAAATTACAAATGCAAGAACGTGAAAAACTGGAAGCTCTTTCCGGTCTTTCTGCTGAGGAGGCCAAAGAACGCCTGATTGAATCTTTGAAAGAAGAAGCGAAAACACAGGCTGCTTCCTATATTAACGACATTATGGACGACGCCAAATTAACAGCTAATAAAGAAGCTAAACGTATCGTTATCCAGTCTATCCAACGAGTAGCCACAGAAACTGCTATCGAAAACTCTGTAACCGTATTCCATATTGAATCGGACGAAATAAAGGGACGCATCATCGGCCGTGAAGGGCGTAATATCCGGGCTTTAGAAGCAGCAACCGGTGTCGAAATCGTTGTAGATGACACACCCGAGGCTATTGTACTTTCAGCGTTTGACCCTGTACGCCGCGAAATTGCCCGCTTAGCATTACACCAACTGGTTACAGATGGACGTATCCACCCGGCACGCATTGAAGAAGTGGTAGCTAAAGTACGCAAACAGGTAGAAGAAGAAATTATTGAAACCGGTAAACGTACCACTATTGATTTAGGTATTCATGGCCTGCACCCTGAATTGATCCGTATTATCGGTAAGATGAAATATCGGTCCTCATACGGTCAGAACCTTCTACAACATGCTCGTGAAACAGCCAATCTTTGCGCTGTGATGGCTTCTGAACTAGGTTTGAATCCTAAAAAAGCAAAACGTGCTGGATTACTGCATGATATAGGTAAAGTACCTGATGAAGAACCGGAATTGCCGCACGCATTGTTAGGCATGAAGATAGCCGAAAAATATAAAGAGAAACCAGACA
The DNA here is from genome assembly GCF_040911965.1 of Phocaeicola sp. RTP21359st1_B8_RTP21360_211022. Classification (NCBI taxonomy): domain Bacteria; kingdom Pseudomonadati; phylum Bacteroidota; class Bacteroidia; order Bacteroidales; family Bacteroidaceae; genus Phocaeicola; species Phocaeicola sp. RTP21359st1_B8_RTP21360_211022. Next base: position 474 of record NZ_JBDFXP010000064.1, on the reverse strand, counting down.
TATGTAATGCTATCGGTGCTCACCATGACGAAACTGAAATGACTAGCCTGCTGGCTCCCATCGTACAGGTATGTGATGCCATTTCAGGCGCACGTCCAGGCGCTCGCCGTGAAATCGTAGAAGCTTATATCAAGCGTTTGAACGATCTAGAACAATTAGCCATGTCTTATCCAGGGGTAACAAAAACCTATGCTATCCAAGCTGGCCGCGAATTACGTGTGATTGTAGGTGCCGACAAGATTGACGACAAACAGACTGAAAGTTTATCCGGTGAAATTGCGAAAAAGATTCAAGACGAAATGACTTATCCGGGACAAGTGAAGATTACAGTCATCCGCGAAACACGTGCGGTAAGTTTCGCCAAATAAAAATCAGAAACAAAAAACTCAACTATAATGAGGCTGTCTCAAAATAGAGTTGAGATGGCCTCTTTTGTTTCATCTCCAATTGAAGTCATTTGGATTTTTCTCAAAA
>NZ_JBDFXP010000063.1:0-19218 GCF_040911965.1 Phocaeicola sp. RTP21359st1_B8_RTP21360_211022 | reverse complement strand
TAATTAATTAACAAAACTCGGTTTAGGGCACTGAAAAGTGCCCTTTCGAAGGGGGATGCCCTAAATTGAGTGCTTACTTTTTGATTCAAGATTTGAAATAATAATTTCCAAGTTGGTATTAGCTTATTATTTTATGGGCTGAAATAAATAATATGGAATATACTCCTGTTATTCTTTTTGCCTTTAATCGTCCAGAAGGATTAAAGGCTATAATAGAATCTTTGCTTCAGAATGAAGAAGCAAAACATTCTGTTCTTTATGTTTTTGTTGATGGACCACGTTTCCAACGAAAAGGTGAAGTGGAAAATGTGGAAAAAGTGCGTGATTATGTAAAATCTATAACAGGGTTTAAAGAGGTTCATTATAAGTTTGCATTGCAAAATAAAGGACTTGGTAATTCTGTTATAAAAGGTGTAACAGAAGTTATCAACCGATATGGTAAAGCAATAGTTTTGGAAGATGATCTTATTCTTGCACCCAATTTTCTTTTTTTTATGAATCAAGGTCTTGATAAGTACAAAGAAGAGACGAGTGTGTTTTCTATTTGTGGATATTCTAATAAAGTGAAAGTGCCGAAAGATTATTCATATGATACTTATTTCTGCACTCGTAGTAGTTCATGGGGATGGGCTACTTGGGCTGATCGCTGGAATAGTGTGGATTGGGAGTTGGAGAATTTCGATAAATACCACATACTGAAAAAAGAATTTAACCGATGGGGAGGTTCCGATTGTTGGAAGATGCTGAATGATTGGAAATGTGGAAGGAATAAGTCATGGGCTATTCGCTTTTGTTTTGCTCAGTTCTTACAAAAAAAAGTTTCCTTATTTCCTGTTACAAGCAAAGTGCAAAATGATGGTTTTGATGGGAAAGGTACAAACTGTAAGCGCTGGAGTCGTTTTCATTGTATATTTGATAACTCGGCAAAAAAGGAATTTACATATCCGGAAAATGTGTCTATCCATCCATCCTTATTTCGTTCTGCTATTGGTTATCATTCCATCATAAAGCGAATTTTTAGCCGGATAATATATTTTGTTTATAGATTTTGATAGTTGATGAAACCTAAAATCCTTTTTATTCTTCATCTTCCTCCACCTATACATGGCGCAGCCATGATGGGGAAATACATTCAAGAAAGTGAGTTGGTAAATTCTTCTTTCGATTGTTTTTGTATAAATTTAGCTACAGCAGGAAGTTTGTCTGATATTGGGCATATAAGTTTAAAAAAGCTGTTGAAGTATTTCTTTCTTCTAAAGCATATTTCTCACGTTGTAAGAGAAATCCGTCCCGAATTGGTTTATATCACTCCGAATGCCGGAGGAAAAGCCTTTTTTAAAGACTTTATTGTAGTGCAGATGCTGAAAAGTATGGGGTGCAAAGTCATAGCTCATTATCACAATAAAGGCGTTTCGGTTTATCAGAGTAAATGGGTTTATAACTTCTTTTATAAACGTTTTTTCAGCAATTTGAAAGTAATTCTGTTGGCAGAGAATCTTTATAAAGATATAGCCAAGTATGTAAAAAGAGAAGATGTGTATATTTGTCCGAATGGTATACCAAACTTACGTAAAGGAGAATTTGAAGCAAGACGGAAAAACGAAGTCCCTTATCTACTTTTTCTTTCTAATCTATTGATAAATAAAGGAGTGTTTGTATTACTTGATGCGTTAAGAATATTGAAAGAAAAAGGGTATCTTTTTAATTGTCAGTATGTAGGTGGAGAAACAGCCGAGATTAATGCTGTACAGTTTTCAGAAGAAGTGGATAAACGGGATTTGAATGATAGGGTTGCTTATGTCGGTCGAAAAGTAGGAGAAGAAAAAAATGCTTTTTTTCAACAAGCAGATATATTCATTCTTCCAACAATGAATGAGTGTTTCCCTTTGGTCATTTTAGAAGCCATGGAATATAAATTGCCGGTCATCTCAACCAATGAAGGCGGCATCCCCGATATGGTGAAAGATGGAGAAAATGGCTTGATTTTTGAAAAACAGAATCCGTATTCGTTGGCTGATTGTATTGCGAAGTTGTTGGATGATGAGGAATTAAGAGTTAAAATGGGAAATGCCGGTTATGATAAATTCTGTCGTGAATTTACTCTACAACAATTTGAGCACAGAATGCTGGATATATTATCCCAAAATCTTCCTCAAAAGGAAAAAGAAAACTAATTTTTAAAGGTAGAACTACAATATTCATGTTATTGAAGTTAAAAAACTTACCCTTGTTGGAAAGCCATCGAGGGCTGACCACTTTGCCTTCCGGCAAACTCCTGATCAACACCATCAATGCCCATTCCTACAACACCGCCCAGAAAGACAAGCTCTTTGCCGAAGCTTTGCAGCAGGGAGATGTGTTAATCCCCGACGGAGCAAGTATTGTCAAGGCGTGTCGTTGGCTGAATGCAAGATCCAAACCTACAGAGCGTATTGCCGGCTGGAATCTGTTCGAGTTCGAGATGAACAAGCTGAATACTATCGGAGGAAAATGTTTTTTCATGGGCAGCAGTGAAAAAGTATTGGCATTGATAAAACAGCGTGTGAAAGTGGATTATCCCAACATCGAAGTGGAAACCTATTCGCCACCCTATAAGCCGGAGTTTTCGGAAGAGGACAATCGGGCGATAGTCGAAGCTATCAACAAGGCAAATCCTGATTTGCTCTGGATAGGGATGACTGCCCCCAAGCAGGAGAAATGGGCGTACACGCATTGGCATGAATTGAAAATCCATTGCCATTGCGGAACGATAGGTGCTGTTTTCGATTTCTATGCCGGAACGGTAAAGCGTGCTCCCGCCTGGTGGCAAAGGCATTCTCTGGAATGGTGTTACCGGTTATTGAAAGAACCCCGCCGGATGTGGAAACGTTACATTATCGGCAATCTGTTGTTCATGTGGAATATATGTAAGGAGTAGCTTGATGAAAAGAATCTTATTGCTCGTTTTTTGGTGTAGTGTTTCCTTATGGGCTGATGCCCAGGCATTGCTGGGAACTACCGGACTGCTTCATGCTCCCACGGCTGATATGCAGCGTGATAAAACTTTTCTGTTTGGTGGAAACTATTTGAATACTCATCCGTTATCCACCCATTTTCGTAGCAGTGAAGTGGGGTATACCTTCAATTATTACATTAATATTACTATTTTCCCTTGGCTGGAGGTGTCGTATATCTGTACATTGGTACATGCGGATCATGGCTCTACTTATTTCCCGGAACAGTCTTGGGGAAAATTCACGAATCAGGACCGGGCTTTCAGTGCGCGTCTGCGCCTTTGGAAAGAAGGGTGGTGGAAGGAGTGGACACCGCAAATAGTCCTTGGTCTGGACGATCCCACTTCTCATGCCGATCATGGCGGTGGTGAACTGGTGTCCGGTAATACAAGCGGTTCCAATAATTACGCAACACGTTATTATCTGGCTGTAACCAAACATTTGGATGTTCAGAATATAGGTGAATGGGGTATTCATGCCGCATTTGTATATGGTAATGCCAAAGGTATAGAGCATTATAAACGTCCTTCATTCGGCACAAACTTCCGTTTTCAGTTACTCGGTGACCAGCCTTTGATTAAAGTTGTAAATAATCTTAACCTGATGGCCGAATATGACGCCCGCACAGTGAACATCGGGGCGCACTACCAGCTTTGGAAAGACCACATCAACCTGATTGCCGAATTGAACAACGGGAAATACTTCTCTGGTGGCATTTACTTCAAAATCCATCTGAAATGATAAAAAAGATTATCCGATTAGGATCTCCGGAATAGATTTTACTCTACAACATTTTGAACATCGGGTGTAAGGGAGATATTGTTGCAAGATTTATCGAGTCGTATTTCATAGGCGTTAATTAATGAGAAACATTTTGGATATTATCATTATAAATTCTATATTCGCATAGAATTTATAACCGATATAATTATGGAAACTACAGTATTCAACCCCATACAGAGGCATTTGTTGGAAATGTTTTCTTACGATAAATCTCAGGAAGGTCTGGAAGAATTGAAAGAGGTGCTCTTTCAATATTATTCCAAACGGATGAATACAAAGTTGGATGAACTTTGGGATAAGGGAATTCTTGACCAGAAAAAGCTGGATGAAATAGCTGAAATAGATATTCATTCATTAAAATAACGTCAATGGCTAAGTTGGTTCTTGATACGAATTGTCTTATTCAAAGCATTCCCCAAAGGAGTCGTTACCATGTCTTGTGGCAATCCTTTGTGGACGGAACGAACAAGCTCTGTGTATCCAATGAAATATTGGAGGAATATATAGAAATTCTGCAAAGACTTACCGACAATGAAACGGCGGAATATGTGGTGAAAACCATATTGAACAGTCCGTTTGTTGAATTGATAACTCCATTCTATCACTTTAATCTGATTACAGTCGATCCTGATGACAATAAGTTTGTGGATTGTGCCATTTCGGCCAATGCGCACTACATTGTTACTAACGACCATCATTATGATGTGCTGAAAGATATAGATTTTCCTAAAGTGAATGTTGTAAATATTCAGCAATTCTGTATTTATCTGTCACAAGAAAAATAATTTTTGAGTAAAAAGGAGGATTTATAGTTGGAAATAAAATAACTATAACTCCATGCATCCTGGGTGCAAAAACCGCCATAGAGGCAGTCTCCATACAGAGGCGCTCTATGGCGGTTTCCCGTTTCCCCACGTTTACCGGGGAAAATTCCCGTTTCCGGGAAGCCGGGAGGTTACTCTTCCATTTTGAGCTTGCCCAGTTCTTTCAGGATGTGCTCCATGGCTTCTTTGTAAACCTCCGGTTTCTCCTTTTCCATCCATTTCATCAGTTTGAAGTAAGAATTTGGAGTCACAATCTTTCCGTCTCGAATTTTGGTGGCGGTGGACCGGCCTATCGCACCTTTGTCGTTCAAGTTGTTGGGGTTTAAATCGCTTCTTCGCACGGCATTACTGATGCAAGTGCTGATGATCTCAAATTTTTTTCATGTTACTAAAAATTAAATTATTAAATAATAATTTGTAAACAGCATAAACATAGCTACTTACAAAATGTCTCGGCAAAGATAGGAAATGTTTATTAACAATTGCTTGTTTTTGTGAGCAACGCCCTATTTATATTTTGCGTTCCTTTGCGTTATATTTATACTAACACACAAAAGAAATGGATTATACAGAGCAGTTTATCCGGCTGAATTGCAGCTTGATGTCGGATTACAAAATGATGAAGCTGAATGCCGACATGAAATGCATGGGGCTGGGGTTGTATCTTGAAACGATATTGTTTCTGCGAAAACAGCAGGAATACAAACATGATTTTAACGAACTGGATTTGCTGGCCGATCAGTGGGGAGCTACCGTGGAAAATCTGCAACATCTTATTAAGGACTTCGATTTGTTTCTCATTACAGAGGACGGGTATTTCCGATGTCTGTATCTGGACGAGGTGATGGGATATCAGAGCAAACTTTCCGAGCAACGTGCCGCTGCCGGCAGTAAGGGAGGGAGAAGCAGTAAGAAAAGTACGGTGAAAGCATCTGCAAAAGCAACTGCGTCTACAATAGGAAGGGGCAGAATCAACGAAGGGAAAAACGGTGATACATCTTGCATGGATCGTAACGAGGAAATCTACATGAAAAGTAATGATGCGCCCTGCGTGTATGATAACGGGGAAGCCTACCTGAAAAGCGATGATACACCTTGCGTGGATTGTAACGGGGAAGTCTACATGAAAAACGGTGATACGTCCTGCATGGATCGTAACGAGGAAATCTATACGAAAAGCGATGATACGCCCTGCATGGATAATAACGGGGAAATCTACACGAAAAGTAATGATGCGCCCTGCATGGATAATAACGGGGAAGCCTACCTGAAAAGCGATGATATATCTTGTGTGAATAATAACGGGGAAGCCTACATGAAAAACGGTGATACATCTTGCATGGATAATAACAAGGAAGTCTACCTGAAAAGCAGTGGTGCACCCAGTATGGATAGCAAGGAGAGAATTTATATGGAAAGCAGGAATGTGGATAGTAACAAGACTGTCTGCATGGAGAGCAGCAAGCCAATCCATTCGGATTATAATAAGGAAATCTACAAGGAAAACAGCACGGAAAGCAACGTGAAAAGTAGTGCGGAAAGTATGAAAAATACGACCGCAAAAAATACAAATGAAAATTCAGTCAAAAATGTGATTCAAAGTGTTGATAATGAGTGCTATGGAAAGAATTTGCAAGCAAGCTTTAAGCAAAGCTTTATAAGAGAAGAAAAGAATAGAGGAGAGAAGAAAAAGAAAGATGATGTAGACATCATAGAAACAAACGGCAGCATCGACGACGACATGAAATTTTGTTCCGGAAAAAAGAGCGGAGAGATGTTGCGATGGGAGTGTTATATCAATGAAGCTTTCAAAGTTCAAAGTTGGGTGGAAATTGTGGGAATGATGTCGGGGTTGAAAGGAGACTTTCTGAACAATCTTCCCTTTATTCGTTCCATGTTTAAAAAACATGTTGTGGTTCAAGGAAGTACGGAACGCATTACTTCCGTATCCGAAGCGCAAGCCTATTTTGCTAATTATATCCGTCCGGGAAAGCCCACCCGTCTTTTTCTGGAAGAAAAGCTGAAAGAAAGAAGCCGGATGCAGAATGAATCGACATCGTTCTCGCCCTACGAAACGTACAATCCGCTGACCGGCGAACGTTCGTATTGCGGAGTTCCTCTTCCTGCCGATGCACCCCCGCGCCCCAACGGACGTGCCACCTGGGATAACCTGAAACAGAGCTGGATATGACGCGCGAAGAACATGCAGACTATGTGCGGTGGCTGAAAAGCCTGCCGCGCAGAAAGGACCATTTCCGTATGCCTTGTCCTGAATGTTCCGCAACGCGAAGCAATCCCAAAGATCCTTCGTTCAGTGTGCATATCACCCGTGAAGGGGGATGGGCGAAATGCTTTCATTGTGATTTCGCCATAGCGTGGAACGAGGACGAGATGTGGAAAAGAGAACAGAAACAACAAGACCGGGAACGGCAGAAACAGCAGAAGGATGCACCGCAGCACCGTAACACGTCGCAGCACCACGATGCAGCATCGCAGCACCATAACACGTCGCAGCACCACGATACAGCACCGCAGCACCATAACACGGCACAGCACCACGATGCAGCATCGCAGCACCATAACAGGTCGCAACGCAAGCCGCACATCCCCCTGCAACCGCCTGTACATTACGTATGCCCGGTAATTAATAAAAACAAACAAATTATGAATGGAGAAATGATGGAATACATGGTCGACAGACGAGGTATTCCGATGGACGTCCTGACAAGGATGAAGATAGAGGAACGCTTGGAATTCCTGCCGCAGACCGGCAAGGAAGAAGCCTGCATCTGCTTCCCTTACCTGGAGGACGGAGTAATGAAAAACATGAAATTCCGGGATGCCGCAAAGCATTTCAAGATGGTGAAAGGAGCCGAGCTGATTCCTTGGAACATAGACGCCATAAAAGGAAAGGAAAAGTGCTACATCACCGAAGGCGAGATAGATGCCCTCAGCCTGATAGCCGCAGGACTGGAAGAGGTGGTGTCCGTACCCAACGGAGCCGGAGGCGCGAACCTTCAGTGGCTGGACCGCTTCGTGGAGTCGCACTTCGATGACAAGGCGGAAATCATCCTGGCCATGGATACCGACAAGCGCGGAGTGGAGTTACGCGACGAACTGGTGCGCCGCCTGGGCGTGGATCGCTGCAAGGTGGTGGCCTGGGGAGAAGGCTGCAAGGATGCCAACGAGTATCTGTTGAAGTACGATCTTCCGAGGCTCCGCCAGCAGGTGGAGCAGGCGGCGGAAATCCCGTTGGAAGGAGTCTTCTGCCCCATGGACGAATGGGATACGCTGATGGATATTTATTACAACGGAATGCCGGAAGGAGCCGATACGGGACTGGAGAATCTGGACCGGCTGATCAAGTTCGAGCGTGGTTTTGTGCTCACGGTCACAGGCGTTCCCGGCAGCGGAAAAAGCGAGTTTGTGGACGAAATTGCCATGCGCCTGCTCCTGCGCCACGATTGGAAGGTGGGCTATTTCAGCCCGGAGAATACCCCGCTGGCCTATCACTACCGCAAGCTGATACGCCGCGTGGTGGGCAAGCGTTTCGAACACAAGGGGATGCCGTTGCCGGAAGCCGGACAGGCCATCCGTTACCTGGCACAGAGTGTCTTCTCCATTATGCCGAAAGAGGACTTCTCGGTAGAGAGCGTGCTCCGCATTGCCGCCCAACTGGTGAGCCGGAAAGGAGTGAAGGTGCTGGTGGTGGACCCCTTCAACCGCTTCGAGCATCAGATTCCCGACTGGGAAACGGAAACGCAGTACATCAGCCGCATCTTCGACGAGTTCTCCAATTTTGCCGTGAAGCACAAGGTGTTGCTCATTTTGGTGGCGCACCCCACCAAGTTGCGCCGCGAACCGGGAAGCAAACGCTGGCCTGTGCCCACGCTGTATGATATCAACGGCTCGGCAGCCTTTTTCAACAAGACGGATTATGGAATGGTGGTAGACCGTAACGATGAGCTGGGGCAGGTGCTGGTGCGTGTGGCCAAGGTACGTTTCGACCATCTGGGCGGACCGGGAGATGCTTTTTTCGCCTTCAGCACTTACAACGGACGCTACACGCCTACCGAGGAGAGGACCTTGGATCATAATCCGCCCGAACCGAAGTGGGAGCATACCAATTTCCTGACAGAGAAGCTGAAGCCCGAACAGCAGGGCCTGGGGTTTAATGAGGGGGAATGAAGTAGTTGAATGTTGCTGTTCCTGAATAACTTGGGGATAGGAGAAGGGAGATGTCAAAACAAAAAGGACAACCCCGAAAAGTTACAGATAGTAATTATAACACGTAAAAGGATCGTATCAAGCTCTGTATGGAGTAATGATACGACCCTTTCTTTAGTCTTTTAGGATGCTCAAATTTCAGATTGTAAGTTCATGTTTTCAAAAACTGAGTTTTGACATTCGCCTTTTAGGTTTTGTAGTTACAGTCTGTAACTTCTCGGAGTAGTCATTTTATTTTGACATACCCCCTTTAAAAGTTGCTTACAAGTAGATCATGTTGCCGGCAGGCTTTACTGATTACTGGTCATTCCTCAGTGATCACTGCTCATTCCTCATTAACCGCTAGCCACTAAAATCCTCTCCACCGTTCCCGTTTTATCTCCTCGCACTGCCGTCGCTGCCATGCGGGCATTATTTTCTCCAGCTCTTTCAGTTTCCATCCCTTCATAAAGCGTATCTCGTCCTTTTCCTGCTCCGTGCACAGGCTGATGCGCAGCAGTTCGGGGTAGAGCACCTGTATATGGAAAATCTTGGCTCTCCACAGCAGCATGGACATCTGCCAGGGGGTGAGGGCTTGGATGCGGTTCAGGGTGAGCAGCATTTCCAGATAATGACGGTAGAAGGCTTTGTCCACGGTCATGAGTTGGTTTATCAGATAGTTCATTTTTATTATTGTTAAATGAAAAGATTAGTTGAATGAAGGGTCAGGAAATCAAAGCGGAGGAAAGGGACGCTATCTTTGGAGAAATCATCCTTGGATACGTTATCTTTGAAGAAGCCTCTTTGAAAACGAACGGCTCTCATTAGGAAACCCTATCTTTGGAGAAATCATCTTTGGATACGTTATCTTTGAAGAAACCTCTTTGAAAACGAACGGTTCTCATTGGAAACCCTATCTTTGGAGAAAGCTTCCCTTAAAAGCGGTATTCCTTTACAGCATCAAAACAAGGGCACGGCTTCACGGGATTCAAGTCATGATGCCCCACTATCAACGCTTTGGGGAACAGGAGGCGCAGCTCGCGCAACAGTGCCAGCATACTTCCTTTCTGCATCAGAGTACGCGTATCGGCAGGTGTGCAGTCCGCCGAGAGTCCTCCTTCATAGCAGATGCCGATAGAATGCCGGTTATGGTTCTTGCAATGCGCTCCCACCTTTTCCAGAGGTCGTCCGCGGTGAATCTCTCCGTCACGGGTGATATAGAAATGATATCCTATGTCCGTGAAGCCCCGGTGGCGGATGTGGTCCCGGCGGCAAGTCTCAAAATCCAGCCTCCGCCCCTCAGGGGTGGCGGAGCAGTGGATAATAATCAGGGTGATGGTTCTCATGATCATCAGATACAGGCGTTCAGGCCGAGTGCGCCGGCAACGGCGGTGGCTACGGTGATAATTACTTTCAGAATCAGTGTCCAGGTGTTTTTCTTTGTTCTTGAACTCATTGGAATTTTGTTTTAGAGGTTGATAATAAGTGAATTGTAATGGAAGCCAAGGGCTGAATGTACCCCAATGAAAACGGCTTGTCACAGGGGCACATTCAGCCCTTTAGCGTCGTGCCTTTAGCGTCGTGCCTTGCTTCCGTCATACAGGGGTTCCGTCAGGCCTGTCCTCCGTTTTCCGGCTCCTTCGCCTCTCCGGTAAGATCCACACTGGTCTTTCCGGCTTTCAGCGCCTTCACCACCAGTCGGGCCGCTTTGCGCGTGGCCACCAGGTTGAACACGGCTTCCTCCTGCAAGTTCTGGAAACGTGTTCCGGCACTCCAGTTCACATTCAGCTTTCTGACGTGGATGGCAGGGTTGTAGTCGGCAGCGCTTTCCGCTCCTATACTGTTGATGCTGATGGAGAAATCCCCCAAGTCGCCCAGCTGTATCTTCTGTCCTCCCAGAAGCTGTTCCCTCATGCAGTCCACCGCCATGGTGAGGATGGCCACGATGTCCGCGCGCTTGTACACACAGCCGTGGCTGGCGATGTGCTCGGCAAAGCGGTTGATGTCCATCACTTCCGAATACTGTGCACTGGCGTAAGCCTTCTTGGCGGCATCCGAGTCCATCGGATTGCTACGCATAACGATACTGTAATTTACCATAATCTGTTAAAATTAAAAGTTGATAATTGAGAATTAAGAAACACTGTTGCCGGGGAATGAAGCCAGTCTGCCGTCAGTCACTGTCCATTAACCGTCAGCCACTGGTTTCCGACTGCTGAAAGAACCCTATCTTTCACGTGTAAGATCCTATATCTTACAGCTGTAAGATTATAGATCTTTCGCCTTCATCGTCCCGACATTACAAAGATACGATGTGCGGATTCCGGAAAGTTGATTCCGGTGGGTTGTAGTTGATAACAGTTGATTCTAGTTGATTATTGTTGGAAAAACATTCTTTCTTCTCGTCCGTTTTTCGTACTTTTATGGAAGTAAATAAAAAGTATGGAATGTATGGAGAATTTTGAGATACGCACGTATGGCCGCACCGAACTGGCCCTGTGTTATTTCCCGGATTTGAATCCGCAGGTGGCTTACCGTAAGTTGCAGTATTGGATTGACTATTATCCTCACCTCAGGGAGAAACTGGAGAAGATGGGCAGTGGCTTGAGCTGCCGTACCTATATGCCGGCTCAGGTACAGCTGATTGTGGGGGCGATAGGGGAGCCTTGAAAGGGGATTGTGATGGAGTGCGGCCAGATAAAAAGAATGGCTTCCCCGATTGCGTAATCGATATGGCAAGTGAACGACCGGCTCCTGTTGACAGTCGCATTGAAAGATTGGCAAGGTTGATATATGTGAATGAAAATGACACGAATGACGCCAATCAGAGATATAGACCCAATTTGCGCCATTCGTGTCATTCACATTCTGGATAAAGAACGGAATAGAACCTCTATTCCCGTATTTCTCCCTTATGCACCAGCATTTTCACCAGTGTCCGTTTGGAACTGTGCGTGTCCGAAACCCATAGCACAGAGTCGTTTTGCGCATAGATGCGGGCAGGCTGGGAAAAAGCATATCCTTTTACAGTTTTTATTTTCTTGCTCCATTCGTTGGACTGGCGTTCGTATATGTTGATGGCATCATTGTCACCGGTAGCATACCAGCGGTCGCCGCACAACGCCAGTGTCTTGGGCTTGAAGCCGGGCGACAGGGAAAGGTCGTCCAGATCGATGGAAGCGTTGTTTGCCATATCATCGTTGACCAGTGCCGGATCGAGCACCCGTATTTTCTTCCCTTCATAATCCGTGAGCAGCAGATGCCCTTCCGCATCGGGCTGCATGGAATGGCTGGCAAAGCCGTTGTTGCCCGGACTGCCGTTGCCGGATGCCCGGCGGTAGCGGTTCACCTTCTGGTAATTTTCCGGGGTGGCATCCTCCTCTTTGTAAATGCTGACCATTCCGTTCTTGTCGCGTGCGAAAATCAGCCCGTCCTTTACCGTCATGGCCTGTGCCTGGAATACGGGGCCGCTCCATTGCCCGTTGCCTATGCAGGTGAGGTAGGACAGTTCCGGCAACCGGAATACATGGATGCGCGACTGGCGTTCGGCCACATACAGCCGGTTGCCCGACGGCACGATGGCTTCTATCTGACTTCCGAAACTCTTCTCCCCGCCGTCGTGCTGCCAGCTCTGCAAGGTTCCCAGCCGTTCACCTTTCTTTATACTGAACAGCAACAGGCTGCTGCCTGCCTTTCCGATGTTTGCGATGAAAAGGGTATCCCCCAGATGGGCGACGGTATAAGGGGTGAAATCCTCGGCCGTTTCCATACCCAGGGTTTCCGCATCAATCAGCTGCGCCGCCTCATACGAGTAATACCAGTAACTGTTATAATCCCCGTTTCCTTCTCCTTCCCCGTTTCCTCCGCCGGGAGCGGAGGGGTAGCCGCAGATTTCATCCAGGGTGACTTTGCTGCATTGTGCCGTCAGGACTCCGGACAGCACAATCAGGATATAAGCGTATATTTTCATGTTGTTCTTACTATATTATATAGGTATATATTTATTTCAGCTCACTCATGGGGATGGCGTAAACGCATGTCCCGTTTTTCACGCGGTCGGTGATGAACAGCGTGTGGCGGCGGATGCAGAATTTCTCAGGTGCTTGCAGGGTGATGCCGCCGATGGTGGTATGGTCCTTCATGATCTCTCCCGTCCGGGGATTGACCTCACAGAACTTTTCTGTGCCGTTGGAACTTACAAACAGCCTTCCTTCGTAGAAATCCAAGTCGTAGGGTACATTTTTATAAGCCAGTTGCCCGGTGCGTTTGGGTGAAACTCCTTCCCGTATCCCGTCAGGGGCGAACAGGTCTATGCGTTTGGCGGGATGGGTGGAGTAGAGCAGGCCGGTCTGTTCGTCCACCGCCATGCCGTAAGTGCCGTTTGTCTCGCCCAGATGTTCGGAACGTACATAAATCCGCGGAGTCACTCCGGACTGTATAGCCTGCTCTTCTACAAAGTTGACGTAGCGTTTGTCGTGTATCATGACCAGCCCTTTGTAGAGCAGCACATCGAAGGCATGTACGGTCTGCGTGGGCCCTGTTCCCCAGCTTCCATTGCCTATGCAGGTAAGGAACTGATGGCTCTTCGCATCAAAAATCTCGGTACGGCTTCCTTCGTGGGTGACATAAATCTTGTCGTTGGCACGGGTGATACCGTTCGGGCGGCCGCCGAATTTCCCGGTAGCTTCTCCGTGCTTCCATTCCTTGATGCTTCCCAAGTGCTTCTTGCCGCCGCCGGCAAGGCCGAACACCTCTTGTAATTTGCAAATTTTCTTGTGCCTTTTTTTAGAAAAGTTAAATATGCCACAGAATACACCGGTAACTAAGGCTTTGTTGTAGTCTTGAAAATCGTCTGCCTGTTTTCTAACCGGTAGCTACTGCCGGTGAACTTGATGACTTCACATCGATAAAGCAGCCTGTCAAGCAGAGCGCTGGCAAGGATTTCATCATTCAATGTTTCTACCCATTCTGTAGGTGCCTTGTTGGTTGTAATGATGATGGATGTCTTCTCATGTAGGGTGTTTATCAGGTTGAAGAAGGCAGTTGCTTCCTCTCTTTTCACAGGAAACAGCATGATATCATCTATTGCCAGCAGCTGTGCGCGCAGAATCTTGTTATAAGTCATCATGGCCGGAGTTGAGATGTCTTTAAGTCTGAGACAATTTACGATATCCTCCATTGTCATCAGGTATGCCTTGTAACCGGCCTTGACCGCATCAAAGACAAGACCGGCTGCCAGAAATGTTTTTCCAGTCCCTGATGGTCCCATCAGGATCAGGTTATAAGCTTCACGGAGCCATACCAGTTCACGAAGCTCCTTCATCTGCCGGCGGTCTATGCCCTCATAAAAATTGTAGTCGTATTCGTCAAGATCATGTTTTCGGGGCAGACGTGCCGCAACAAGGCGTCTCTCGTAGTCTTTCCTCTCTTTCATCTCAACTTCGGTGCCTAATACCAGGGACAGGAATTCCGGGTAGGTCGGTTTTTCTTCCTGTGCATGATGCAGAATGCTGTCCATGCGGTTTGCAATGTTGTAAAGCCGCAGACGTTTGGCGTGTGCTTTCAATTTTTCACTTTGTATCATTCAAAAAACTTGTTATATTGGTTTATATCTGTTTTTTCAGGATGACAGTCCGCTGTTTCCGGAATGGATGTCGGAGCTTGGAAAGTCATCCCGTTCATATTGTCCTTACTCCTGTGGATTGAGCCGGATATTTCCTGCACGGAAAGGCTGTTGTATATGTTTTTTTCCAGACAGGTCCGCAGGGCTGCTATCACTGTTTCTTTGCCGTATTCGGATATAACATGAAGCAGCAGTTTCATATTGTCTCTGTAATAACGCGGCTTTTCCCTTTCCAGATTCCGGAGCCACAGAATAACGGTGGGGTCATCTTCCGTCCGCTTTCGGATCCGGACCTGCAAGTCATTCACACTCCGTGTCTTGTCCTTATGATGTCTTTTGTCACATACATTTTTCCCTTTTCCGGGACACAACTCATGCCTGCATATGAGTTTACCGCTCTCTTTGTCGTACAGCTCGATATGTCCGTTATTCTCAAGAAGCCATACAACGGTGTTCCGATTTTTATAGGTGCCGGAGGGCACGCTGTAGTAGTTGGTCCGGTACCGTACCGTATTGTCCTTGCGGACATGATACTCTTTCGGCTCGTCTTTGGGGGGCACCGGTTCTCCATAGTATGGCAACAGATATTTCCGTTCAATCTCAAATTCCTCAGCCGGAACCAGGCGTGTGGTTCCATGTATCTTGCCGTTTCCTGTTTTTTCCAGCCATTGCAGGACCTCGGTGTTAAGGACTTCCAGGCTGTTAAATGTCCGTCCGGCAAGAAAGTTACGCTTGACATATTTGACCACATTTTCCACTTTTCCCTTGCTTTCCGGATCAGCAGGACGGCAGAACACGGGCTGGAAATGCTGCTCGTTGACAAAGGCACGGAATGTTCTTGTCAATATGAGGTCACCCAGGTTTTCTCTGACCAGCAGGACTTTGTCCTGGTCATAGATTATCCTTCTTGGCTTCCCTCCGAAATATGCGAAAGCCAGTTCATGGGCATATACGGCTAGGGCTGATGTGAAAGGCGTACAGGAAAAATACACGAACTTCTGCCTGGAACGGCTCATCACCATGACAAAAAAATAAACTTTGACAAAGTCGTTCCTGTATGTGGGCATACGGCTTTCTCCGAAATCCATCTGGGCATATTCCCCGTAAGGGGTATCCGGCATTTTCTCATAAACACGTTTGGAAAGCCCCTCCTTGTCCAGATTATACTTACGACGTACAGTTTCCACAAAATTGTATACGGTTTTCCCGCAGACAACAGGAAGATCAGGATACTGTTCCTTCATCCAGTCATGAATCTGAGAGGCGGACAGGAACCTGTACCGGGAAAGAACGTCACAGACATAACTTTCGTATTTGTCAAGTATGCGGGGATATCGCCTGCGATGCTGCAATTTTGCAGTCAATGTGTCCTCATCCATTTTCAAGTACCGGCGCACCGTACTTCTATGCAGACCAAGCTGGAACGCAATCTGACTTTTGTTAAATCCTTTTGAATATAATTCTCTTATTTTGTACCACATGATGACTCTGTTGTTTGATTGGTGTCTGCATGCGTCCTTAGTTCTGTCCATATCATTTATATTATTGAAACGCAAATATAGACATTTTTAGGAGGCATGATGGCATATTTCCTTTTTCTAAAAGGACATGGGGCAAAGATACGGATTACAACTCCATACCTGTCCGTATTAATATTTTAATGTTGTAATATTTTAATTTTAAAATATCAAACAATTTTAAAATTAAAATATTCTGATATTAAAATGTTTTTAAATTGAACCGTCAGCATTCCTTTGAAAAAAAGAATATCCATTGATTTTCCACATAAGTTCAAGTGTGGGTTACAGAATTAGGTGTCTGATATTTTTGATGATAATATAACATGTATGGGTAAATAAATATCATAAAACAACACCTGCATGACTTCATGTACAGGTATTTATGACTAAAGTTTTAATATTTCAACATTTTGATATTTTAATGTTTTAATATTAAAACACTTTAATGTATTGACATTAAGTATTGGATGGATATATATATTGAATGGATATTAAAAAAAAGTGACACGGCAATTTAGAATGTATACCTATCGGATTCGTGGAAAAAGAGGACGATTCAAAATAATCCTGCCGCTTCTTTTTGTTCCTTCTTGACGCTACCAGGCATGTCCGGTTCTCCGCCATCATTTTCAGATTACCTATATTTTTATTCGTTCATGGACAGGAATGTTCATGCGCATTTCTATCGGCAACCCATAAGTATTGACTGTCAGGTATTGTTCATTTTCTTTTTTTCGGGAAGATTATGCAGAAACAGATATTGTACTTTTCTTGATTTTCAGAATCGGTTTGATAAAGTCTGCCGTATTGTCTTCCGGTTTGTCCACCGGCCACTTGCCGATAGCTTCCGAAGGAACCTCTTACAAAATGGCAATGCCAGTGCCTTTCCGGATTTCTCCGTGTCTTTCAAGACCTGAAATCCGGCGCACATCCGTATCTGCCATATGACCTTGCAGTTTGTTCCTGTATGGACATAATATATATCCGTTTTTCTGTCACATATTTTTTATATTCATTTCATTCCGCATGGTCTTTTCTCTTTTCTTTGGAAAGGGCTCTGCCCGAGAAATTCCATTTTTTCATCGAAAAAATAATAAGGAAGAGCAAGCAGGGTTCAGGCAAAGCCATGAACCAAATCACGCAGAGCCGTGATTATCAATTGATTATTAGACTTTTTGTAAATAGAATATTTATATTTAGTAAATTTTAACTAGATAAGTGTCTATTTTACAGACTTTTACATTGTAAACACAATATTTACAATGTAAAATTATTATATTGTAAATCAGTGCTTTACAATGTAGATATAATATTTACAAAAAAAATATGGTCTGAGTATAAAAACGTTATACTGCTTCCCACTTACATTTGCGGAAACCATATAAAAAATATGACTGCTTTGGAAAAAAAATTCAATACGACAATTCGGTTAACCGCAGATGTGAAACAGCATCTGGACGAAATGAAAGGAAGCGTGTCGGCCAGTGAATTCATTGAGACAATGCTGTCCTACTTTGAGCGGAACGGGGTGGATCCCCGAACATCAATCAACGGGAAGTTCAAGACACTGGAACTTCAGGGAATCGAACGGATCATCAAAATCATCCGTGCCATAGAAAAAGATAAGATTGACAAGCTGCTTCCTGCATCGGAAGCGCACAGTGATGATCTGCTGAAACAGGCAGACAAACAGGTCACCCAACTGAAAGCGGAAGTGGAACGCTTGAAAAAAGCAAGTGCTCCTGACGTGGTAGGTAGAAACAAATTGGGACAGGTTGTCAGGCTGCTGGAAAACGCTTTCGACCAGAAGAACTTCAAGAAGGCGGAAAAAGGAACAGATTATTTTGTCGCACCGGTTTATCTGGAAATGTTGTTATATAAAGTAAAGGAAATATGCTCATAAAACAGGTAATGGCCCGTCCTGTACCGACTCATCCGAAGTGGAAATACAGTTTGAACAGAGAAAGTATGATACTTTTTTTTCACAAGAAAATATTATATGGCGCCAATGTGGTTTATGCGGAAGGCTGGCAACAATCAAAAAAAAGAATGGCATATTCTACCATATTTCCAGCAATCCTTTACAGAATGAAGTGTCCATATAGTCCGGCGAATTATCTGAAAGGGGATTATGAAGTTCGGGCTGTCACAATGAAGGAACAGAGGACGACAGGCGGTGAGTTGAAAAAAATGCAGTATCATACATGAATCTGTATTCAAGAAATTTCAATAGGAACCTTATGATTATTATCAGAACTAAATCCAGGTGGAATGTTTGTAAAGGTACATAAACCGGTCAACACACCCTGTGTATGCGACAACAAGGATAGGTGCCGGGCACTGGTGGAATATCTGTTGAAGGAAAGTCTTGAAGACAAACCTTATTATGACACTTTCTTCTCCCATGAGGAGGATTATGTACCACCGGTGACGGTCATGCAAAAGATTGACAGCAACCATAAGAAGCTGATGAAAGGAGATGATAAATTCTATATGCTGTCCATCAATCCCTCACAGGATGAAGCGGCTCATCTGATCCGGAAGGTTACAGGAAAGCAGGTGACGGAATTTGAACAGCTCACCGTGGAGGAACAGGAAAAAGTCATTCATGAGTTGAAGAATTACTCCCGGAACTGTATGGACCTGTATGCGGAGAATTTTCGCAGGGAGAAGATAAAATCAGGAAAGGATCTTGTTTATTTTGGGAGGGTGGAAACGGAACGCCACTACAGGAACAGTGATGAGGAAGTGAAGGAGGGACAGGCAAAGTCAGGGGACAGGAAGCCCGGGCTACAGCTTCATGTACATATCATCGTGTCACGGAACGATGTGACACAAACAGTAAGACTTTCACCATTAGCAAGAAGCAAAGGTTCATTTAATGAACTAAACGGTAAGAAAGTCATGGTGGGCTTCGAACACATGGAGTGGAAATCCCGGTGTGCGGACCGGTTCATCAGTATGTATGGTTACAAGGCCACACACAAGTATTACGAGGACGGCAGGGAACATACCTACCATTATGTTCCGGGAAAGAACGAGACGATGAGCATGGCCAAATCCGCCATCCTGCAGAAAGAATTCAGAAACGAGAGGAAGATGCTGGATGTGTCTTACCGGATGTTCCGTTTCATGGTGAATCCGAAACAGGCTCTCATAGCGGAAGCTAAAAGACTGGTAAAGGATGCGCTTACTGGAAAAATCTAAATCAATTTATGAATATGGATCATATGTTTATTATGAGACTGGCAGCCCTGCTTTTTGGCGGC